>NZ_NWSW01000043.1:0-38992 GCF_002531805.1 Rhizobium sp. M1
AAATGTGTGAATGCCATAGCCCCGAGGGGAGAAGAGGGAATCAAGAGGGCGCGGCAGATACTCCTGCCGTCCGCCGTCGGCGATTACTCCGCCGCAATCCGCGAGACGCCGTTGGCCTGCACGATCTTCTCCAGCAGCGCCAGTTCCTCCTGGGTCAGATCCGTCAAAGGCGGCCGCACGGGGCCTGGGTTCTGGCCAAGGACGCGAAGCCCCGCCTTGATGATCGAGACGGCATAGCCCTTCTTGCGGTTGCGCAGGGCGACGAAGGGGAAGAAGAAGCTCTTGAGGATCTCGTCGACGGTCGCCTGGTCGCCGGTGCGCAAGGCACCGTAAAAGCGCTGGGCGAGGGCGGGGACGAAATTGAACACCGCGGAGGAATAGGTGGTCACGCCGGCGGCGAAATAGGCCTGGGCGTAAACCTCATGGGTCGGCATGCCGCCGACATAGACGAGACGGTCGCCGAGCCGCGTGGTGATCTCGATGACCTTGTCGACATCGCCGACGCCGTCCTTGAAGCCGACCAGATTCGGGCATTCCTCCGCAAGCCGCGCGATGCTGTCGGCCGTCAGAATGGCATTGTCGCGGTTATAGACGATGACGCCGATGCCGACCGATTGGCAGACCGCCTTGACATGGGCGATGAGGCCGGCCTGTTCGGCAAACATCAGATAGGGTGGCAGCAGCAGCAGCCCGTCCGCGCCGGCCTTTTCGGCCGCCTGTGCGATCTCGATGGCAAGCGATGTGCCGTAGCCGGTTCCCGAGATGATCGGCGTATTGCCGGCCGATGCCTTGGCGGCGCGCACGACCTGAGGGATTTCGGCCGGGTTGAGCGAGAAGAACTCGCCGGTGCCGCCGGCGGCAAACAAAGCGGCGGCGTCGTAGCCGGCAAGCCACTCGACATGACGGCGATATTTCGCCTCGTCGAATTTCAGCTGGTCGTCGAAATGGGTGACCGGAAACGAGAGCAGACCACTGCCGACGGCCTTCTTCAATTCAATCGGGTTCATCATCAAGTCCTATTCCTTACGTGTTGAAAATTGGCCGCCTCAGGCGCTCTCGAGCACTTGCAGAAGTGCGGCGATATAGCCGTAGCAAAAGGCGAATGCGGTGGCGGAAGGGTCCTTGCCGCTGACGGTCGGCACATGGTCGGGCATCAGCATGTATTTGAAGCCGACTTCCTTGTAGATCCTGGCCGAGCGGACCATGTCCATGTCGCCTTCGTCGGGGAAAGTTTCCATGAAGGAGAGCTTGCCGCCGCGAATATTGCGGAAGTGGACGTTGAAGATCTTGTCGCGCTGACCAAACCAGCGAATGACGTCGTCGATCTCCTCGCCGGGATTATCCAGCATCTCGCCGATCGATCCCTGGCAGAAATTGAGGCCGTGATAGGGATTTTCGCGCATCAGCACGAACTTCTTCAGACCTTCCACCGTGCCGAGCACGCGGGTGACGCCGCGATAGCCGGGCGGCGTATAGGGATCGTGCGGGTGGCAGGCGAGGCGGACGCGATTGCTTTCGGCGACAGGCACGACCCGTTCGAGGAAATAATCGATCCGTTCCCAGTTTTCGTCTTCGGAGAGTACGCCGGCAAGGCCGGGTGCTGCCTGCTGGTCGGTCTTGTCCCAGCGGAAGCTCGCATTCATCGAGCCGCCGCGCCCCGGCTCGTCCGGCGTGCGGGGAATGCCGATCAGGTTGAGATTGTATTTGACGGCCGGAATGCCGGCTGCCGCGACATTCTCGATCATCTTGCAGACTGCGTCGATCTGTCGGTCGCGTTCGGGGCCGGCAAGCAGAATATCGGGATAGGACGCTTTCTCGATCGGCTGCGAGGGCAGGGGCAGCTGGATCATGTCGAGGATCAGGCCGAAGCTTTCGACCTTGTCGCGATGGCGCTCGATGTCGGCAAACGTCCAGCTGCTCGGCTTGCCGGGCGGATCGGCGCTGATATGCTTCACGCCCAATTGCGCGAAGATCCGATAATCATCATCGTCGCGCGCCGCCACCTGTGTTCCCAGATACATCAGATACCCTCTCCAGATTCAACAATGTCATATGACATAATATGAATTTTGGAGGGTGTCGAGCCCTATTGCTGCTCCGCGAGCATCCGATAGCGCCTTTGGCTCGCCATCAGATGGGCGCGCATCGCCTGGCGGGCGCGGTCCGGATCCTGATCGGCGATCGCCGAGAGGATCTCCACATGTTCGGCATAGACCTTTTGCAGATAGTCGCGGTCATTGGCTTCGGGCAGCGTCGGAAACTGGCCGCGGGGAATGGCGCGGGGGCCGAAATGGCGCAGCACGTCGACATAGAATCGGTTGTTGGTGGCCGCGGCGATCGCCATGTGAAAGGCATAATCCGCCTCGACGGTTTGCTGCCCGCTCTCGATGAGTTGCGCCATTTTGCGGTTGGCCTCGCGGATTGCGGCCTCCTGCTCGGCGGTGCGGCGATAGGCGGCAATCGCCGCCGCTTCGCCCTCGGTCGCCATGCGAAACTCCAGCAATTCCAGGGTTTCCGGAATGCTTTTGATTTCCACCGGCGTCAATGACATCGCCGAATGGACCTTTGGATCCGCGACGAAAACGCCTTTGCCTTGGATCGGCCTGACGAAACCCGCAGCCCTCAGATCGGCGATGGCCTCGCGCACCACGGTGCGGCTGACGCCGAAGGTCGATTCGAGCTGCGGCTCGGTCGGCAGCTGGTCGCCGACGCGCAATTTCCCCATCTCGATTTGTGCCCGCAGCTGATCGATGACCTGCTGCGCCAGTCTTTGCCGCCCACGGCCGAGTGTCGTCATTCTTTATTCCCCAGTTCCTTCGCCTCAGGTCTTCCGTATGGCTCTTGCAAATCGTTTTGGACTTCGATAAATCATAATACGACATACGGACGACATAATATGTCTATTATAGTAATCCAGGGAGGAGTGACAATGAAACATTTTTCTAAAGGCCTGTTCGTCGGCGCCGTCTTCGGCGCGCTGACGATCGCTGCACCGCTCTCGCATGCCGCCACGCCGAGGGATCAGCTGGTGATCGGCACATCGCTGGCCCAGGTCCTGTCGCTCGATCCGCATCAGGCGACCGAGGGCAAGGCAGTCGAGATCATGTCGAATCTGTACGATCGGCTGGTCAACAGCACGCCGGATGGCAAGATCGCGCCGCAGCTGGCCGAAAGCTGGAAGGTCGACGACAAGGGCATCACCTTCAGCCTGCGCCAGGCCAATTTCGCCTCCGGCAATCCGGTGACGTCAAAGGACGTCGTCTATTCGCTGGGGCGCCTGCTGAAGCTCGACCAGGCTGCTGCCGCCAACCTCAAGCGCATCGGCTACGACAAGACCAATGTCGACAAGCTCGTCACGGCTGTCGACGACAAGACCGTGCGCATCGATTTTTCCGGGCAGGTGACAGCCGAAATGCTGCTCTACCGCCTGACGACCTCGACCACCAGCGTCGTCGACAGCGTCGAAGTTGAGAAGCACGTTGCCGACAACGACTTCGGCAATGCCTGGATGCGCACGCATTCGGCAGGCTCCGGCCCGTTCACGCTCAATCGCTGGTCGCCGAACGAACTCGTCATCCTCGATGCCAACAAGGATTATGTCACCGGCGCGCCGAAGATGAAGCGTGTCATCGTTCGCCATGTTCCGGAAAGCCAGGTCGAGCGGCTGATGCTCGAACGCGGCGACATCGATATCGCCAGCGCGCTGACCGCAGCCGATCTCGCGACCTTCAAGGACAAAAAGGGCTTTACCATCCAGCGCATCCCGACAGGCGGCTTCTACGTGCTGTCGATGAATGCCGGCAACCAGTATCTGTCCAACCCGAAGGTCCGCGAGGCGATTGCCTACGGCATCGATTACAAGGGCATCGAGAAGACGATCATGGGGCCATACGGGCGGGCGAGAACCGTTCCCGTGCCGGAGAATTTTGAATATGCGATCCCGAGCCCCGATTGGCATCTCGACGTCGAAAAATCCAAGCAGCTGCTGGCCGAGGCGGGTTACAAGGACGGTTTTTCGCTGACGCTCAAGACCATCGCGCAGACGCCGCGCATCGATCTGGCGACCGCCATCCAGGCATCGCTTGCCCAGGTCGGCATCAAGGTCGACATCCAGCAGGGTAACGGCTCGGAAATCATCGCCGCCCACCGCGCCCGGGATTTCGATCTGCTGATCCCGCAGACCAGCGCCTATATGCCGAACGTGCTCGGTTCGATGGAGCAGTTTTCGTCCAATCCCGACAACTCGAAGGAAGCCAACAATGCCGGCAACTTCGTCTGGCGTTCGGCCTGGGACATTCCCGAACTCACGGCTTTGACGGCCAAGGCTTCGATGGAGCCGGATCCGAAGAAGCGCGGCGAGCTCTATGGTCAGATGCAGAAGATGTTCGTCGAACAGAAGCCGGCGGTTCTGCCGATGTTCGAGCGCTTCGAGCCGATCGTCCTGTCGAGCAAGGTTGAGGGCTATATCGGGCATCCGACCCAGCTGACGCGCCTCGAGAACGTCACGAAGTCCGAAACGCAGTAATACTCCCGAGGCAGCCGATCATGAAGGAACTCTCTGTAGCCGAATTTGGCCGACGCCTGGCGCATTTGCTGGTCAGCCTGTTCATCCTCCTCTGCGTCACCTTCGTGATCGGCCGCGTCCTGCCGACGGATCCCGTCGGCGCGATCGTCGGCGAGCTCGCCGATCCCGCCGCCTATGCGGCGATGCGGACGCGCCTGGGGCTGGATCTGCCAATCTATCAGCAGTTCTTCCTCTATCTGAACGGGCTCGCCCATGGTGATTTCGGCACGGCTGTGCTCACCGGCAATCCCGTTTCTTCGGACCTCGCACAGGCCTTTCCGGCGACATTCGAACTGGCGACGCTCGCGGTGATCATCTCGACCTTCGTCGGCGTTCCCCTCGGGCTTGCCGCAGCGCTGTTTCGCGACAGCCCGATCGACAAGATCGCCCGTGTCGTCGCCCTTGTCGGCCATTCGATCCCGGTCTTCTGGTTCGGCATCGTCGGACTCGTCATCTTCTATGCCGGCCTGAACTGGGTCGGCGGGCCGGGCAGGGTCGACGTGTTCTATGAAGGGCTTGTCACGCCGCAGACCGGGCTCTTGCTGATCGACAGCCTGCTGCAGGGCGAGACGGAAATCTTCTGGAACGCGCTCGGTCACATCATCCTGCCGGCCTTCATCCTGGCTTATGCCGCCATGGCCTACATCACCCGCATGACCCGAAGCTTCACGCTGGAGCAGCTGAGCCAGGATTATGTCATTGCCGCCCGCGCCAAGGGTGTGAGCCCGACCGGCACGGTGCTGCGCCATGTCCTGCCGAATATCGCGGTGCAGCTGATCACCATCCTCGCCATTTCCTATGGCGGGCTGCTCGAAGGTGCCGTCGTCACCGAGATCGTCTTCTCCTGGCCGGGCATCGGCCAATATATGACGAACGCGCTGATGATCGGCGACATGAACGCCATCGTCGCAGCCACCATCATCGTGGGATTCATCTTCATGTTTTTGAACTTCCTGGCCGACGTCGCCTACGCCGTGCTCGATCCGCGCATGCGGGAGGCGACCCGATGAGCCCAAGCCCAATGAGCAATGCCATCCGCAGCGAGATCCAGATCCGTCCGCCCAGCATGCCGAGCCGCGTTGCCGCCTCGTTCGGCCGCGCCGGCCGCAAATTGGCCGATGAGCCGCTCGGTCTCGCCGGCTTCGTCATTCTCGGCCTGCTCTGCATCGTCGCGATTTTCGCGCCGCT
Organism: Rhizobium sp. M1; assembly: GCF_002531805.1. Taxonomy (NCBI): domain Bacteria; kingdom Pseudomonadati; phylum Pseudomonadota; class Alphaproteobacteria; order Hyphomicrobiales; family Rhizobiaceae; genus Rhizobium; species Rhizobium sp. M1. The sequence continues at coordinate 5,753 of NZ_NWSW01000043.1, forward strand.
TCTGGCGCCTTACGATCCCGCCATCCAGTCGCTCGGCGATGCCTTGCAGCCCCCCAGCCTCACGCATCTGGCCGGCACCGACGAATTCGGCCGTGATATTCTAAGCCGGTTGATCTTCGGCACGCGCATCACCATCCAGACGGTGCTGTCGGTGTCCTTGATCGTCGGGCCGATCGGCCTGCTGATTGGCATCGTCGCCGGTTTCTTCGGCGGCAACACCGATGCCTTTCTGATGCGCGCCACCGATATCGTGCTCTCCTTTCCGTCGCTGATCCTGGCGCTCGCCTTTGCCGCCGCCCTCGGCGCCGGCCTCGGCACGGCGATCATCGCCATCTCGCTCACCGCCTGGCCGCCGATTGCGAGGCTTGCCCGCGCCGAGGCCCTTGTCGTCCGAAACGCCGATTATGTGGTCGCCGCCCGCCTGTATGGCGCCTCGCCGATGCGCATCCTGCTTCTCTATATCGCGCCCATGTGCATTCCATCGGTCGTCGTTCGCCTGACCCTCAATATGGCGGGCATCATCCTGACGGCGGCCTCGCTCGGCTTTCTCGGCCTCGGCGCCCAGCCGCCGGCGCCCGAATGGGGCGCGATGATCTCCAACGGCCGCAAGTTCATGCTCGATTACTGGTGGGTCGCGGTCATGCCGGGCATCGCCATCCTGCTGACCAGCCTTGCCTTCAACATCGCCGGAGATGCTCTGCGCGACATTCTGGATCCCCGCCATGCCAGATCGTGAAATGCCAGATCGTGATCTTCACCCCGTTCTATCGGTCAAGGACCTGAGCGTCCGCTTCGGACGGGGCGCCGTGCCCGCCGTCTCCAATGTCAGTTTCGACGTCGGGCGCGAACGCGTCGGCATCGTCGGCGAATCCGGTTCCGGCAAGTCGACGACGGGGCGCGCCGTCATGCGCCTGCTGCCGCCGGCCGCGGTGGTCGCCGCTGAGCGCCTGGATCTCGCCGGCAGTTCGCTGCTTGCCAAGACCGAGCGTCAGATGGGCGCGCTTCGCGGCAAGGACATCGCCCTGATCATGCAGGATCCGCGGTATTCCCTGAACCCGGTGCTGTCGATTGGCAAGCAGATCGCCGAAGCCGCCCGTCTTCATCTCGGCCTTCGCGGTAACCAGGCGCAGGATGCCGTCCGCGCCATGCTCGAGCGTGTGCGCATCACCGATCCCGACCGGGTCATGGCGCTTTACCCCCATCAGATCTCCGGCGGCATGGGCCAGCGGGTGATGATCGCCATGATGCTGCTGGCGCGGCCGAAACTCGTCATCGCCGACGAACCGACCTCGGCGCTTGATGTCAGCGTGCGAAAGGATGTGCTGCTGCTGCTCGATGAACTGGTGCGCGAGAACAATTCCGGCCTGCTTTTGATCAGCCACGATATCCGCATGGTCGCGGCCTTCTGCGAGCGCATCATCGTCATGTATGCCGGCCGCATCGTCGAGACGCTAACCAGTCTCGAAGAGGCCCGCCATCCCTATACCCGCGGGCTGATATCGGCGCTGCCAGACCCGAAGAACCCCGTCCGCCGGCTTGCGGTTCTCGACCGGGCGAAACTCGATCTGGAGGCGGCGCAATGATCAATGTGCGTGATCTCGATGTCGTCTTTTCCTCCGGCAAATCAAGCAACCATGTCGTCAGGGGCATCAGCTTTAAGGTCAGCCCGGGCGAGACGCTCGGCATCGTCGGCGAATCCGGCTGCGGCAAATCGACGGTGCTGCGTTGCCTCGCCGGCATGGAGGCCGGTTGGACCGGTCAGATCGAGCTGGGCGGTAAGCCGATCGGCAGGAAGCGCTCCCGCGAGGAACTGACGTCGGCCCAGATGGTGTTTCAGGATCCTTACGGCTCGCTGCATCCCCGCCATCGCATCGGCACCGCGCTTGCCGAGCCGCTGCGCGCCATGCGCCATGCCGATATCTGGTCGAAGGTCGAAAGGGCACTGATCCAGGTGGGGCTGCCGGCAAGCTTTGCAAACCGGTTTCCACACGAGCTTTCCGGCGGCCAGCGGCAGCGCGTGGCAATCGCCCGGGCGCTGATCCTGTCACCGCCCATTCTGCTGCTGGACGAGCCGACATCGGCGCTCGACGTCTCGGTGCAGGCCGAAATCCTCAACCTGCTTGCCGATCAGCGCGAGGAAAAGGGACTGACCTATCTGCTCGTCAGCCATGACCTCGCGGTGATCGCCCATATGTGCGACCGGGTGTTGATCATGAAGAACGGCGGCTTCGTCGATGAACTCACCAAGGCGGATCTGCAGGCCGGCACGACGCATGATGCCTATGCGCGCGAGCTGTTCGAGGCGAGCTTCATCGAAGCCTGACGGGGGATCCGAGCCGCTGCACGAAGCAACGTCAGGCCGGTTTGCAATAATTTGCGAAAGCGTCGAGGAAGCGGCACATCTCCTCCTGATGCCGAGGCGCGGAAAGATGCGCTGCAACCTCATCAGGTAATAGCTTCATCAGAGGAAGCCGGAGGAAGAGCTCCTCGTTGAATCGGTCGCTGAGCGTGGCGAGGGCGACGCGAAGCTGACCCAGCATGTCATCGCCGCGGTGCGACGCATGCGCGAGCACGATCGGTTTGCCGATCACCTCGTTGCGGGAGACGAGCCAGTCGATGGCGTTCTTCAATCCGCCGGGGATTGATCGGATATATTCGGGGCTAGCCAGGATCAGGCCATCCGCATCCGCGATCGCCTGAGCAAGAGCCGACACGGCAGGCGGCGGGTCCAGCTCCAGGTCGGGCGAAAACACCGGAAGTTCACCCACACGGTCATAGACCGAAAGCACATGCGTCTGGCCGGCAACTGCTTGCAGAGCATGGAGGAGGGCGGTGTTTGTCGAGGCTCGACGGGCGCTTCCGGATATTGCCAGGAATTTCATGACGGCGGCCCAACCTCCTGGGAGCGGTTGACGGTTGCGACGCTGCCCCTTTCGACGAGATGGCAGGCGAGCTCGACGCGCCGGCGCGGTGCGGCAAGGCCGAGCATCATGTCGCGCAACAGATCGAGCGCGGTGGCGCCGAGTTCGCGCATCGGAATGTGCACGCTCGACAGCGGCGGATTGAGAAAGGCCGATTGCGGCAGGTCGTCGATACCCATGACGGAAATGTCCTGTGGTACCGCATATCCCATCGCCTGCAATCCGCGCATGGCGCCGTTGGCAAGGCTGTCGCCCGCCGTCAGGACGGCGGTGAACGTCAGGCCTTGGTCGCGGACGAAGCGGGTGATGGCTTCGGCGCCGAGTTCCGGCAGCCAGTCGTCGACCTCGAGCACCAGCTCGGCACCGGCCTTCAGCCCGTGATGCAGCATGGCATCGCGCCAGCCCTCCAGGCGCCGCTCGATCGTCCGCCGGCCCGGCCGCAGCATGAAAAGGATCTGTCGATGCCCGGCCTCGATCAGCCGTTCGGCAGCGATGAAGGCGGCCGAGCGGTTGCAGGGCGTCACACTCGAAAGCCGCATATAGGGATCGTCGGTGTTGACCAGCACGACCGGTTTCCCCAAGCCCGCGGCCGCCGCCAGCATATCCTCCTCGTCGACGGTCAGGATCAGCATGCCGCCAAAGCTCGGATCGTCGCGCATCTCGGCAATGACGCGGGCTTCGTCCGCCTTGTCGGCGACCGGGCGCATGGCCATCTCGATGCCGAGCGCGGCCGCGCGCGCATTCAGGCCTTCGAGGACGTAGAGGGTGAACTGGTTGCGGACATAATCGATCATCGCCGCGCCGGAGGCGACGAGCATCACCTTCTTACCGGCGACACTCGCCGGCAGCGCGTAGCTGACCGCGCTGGCCGTTTCCAGCACCAGTTTGCGGATTTCGGGTCTTACGCCCTTTTCACCGGCGAGCGCCCGCGACACGGTGCTGATCGATACGCCGCACCGGGCGGCGATGTCGTCGAGGCGCGTGCGCCTGCCTTTCTTTTGATCCGGGGCCATGTCGTTTTCCTCGCTCCCATTCCTTTATGCAAAAATCTTTCAGATTGCGCAAATGGAATGCCTATGCACAATTGCCATTGAGGAGTCCGCGACAAGCGGCAAAGCAGGGAGGCTTTGAAGATGCGGCTTGACCGCCATCCATGCGTCGGCGTTTTCTCGGAAATCCCAAGGCCGGAGCAGATTTCAGATGGCCGCTGAGCAGCAAGCCCGTCTCCGCCGCGATACCGCAAAGAATAGCCCGATCGTCTATTGGCAACTCGGCCCTCTCTCGCAGCAGCGCTATGACGTCGCCGACCGTCCGATGGAAGGCAGGATGGATCCGTTTTTCTTCGTCACCAAGACGAAGAATTTCATCCCGCATGAATATCCCTGCCGCACCGAATTCAAGGCATCCTTTTCCGGCCGGCGGCCGCAGCCGGCTGCCGAATTCGAGGCCATCCGCTGGTGGCTGCCCTTTGCCTCGCCGCGTGTCGATCTCTCCGGCTTCTGGTTTCGCCCGACACGCATCGGCTGTTGGGCGCGCACCTTCCTCAATGCCCGCACGGCCGGGCCAGCCACGCTTCGCCTATCGACCTGCGGTGGCGCCATCCTCTTCGTCAACGGCAGCGAACAGGGCTTCATGGCGCCTTACGAGCGCAATTTGGAAGCGCAGCAGATCTTCGAGGTCGAGCTGTCGGTGGGCCTCAACGAGATCCGCATCTATTTCGATGATCTCGCCGAGCGCGACGCCCGCTTTTATTTCCAGCTGGATTATCTCGACGGGCCGGAGGTCGAAACATCACTTCCCGTTCCGATCGCCGCCGACGAGGCGGACGGGCTGGAGGCGATCCTCGAAGGCATGCGCTTCGATCGCACCGCCTACCTTGGCGAGGACGTGACGATCCTCTTTCCCGCGCCGCTGCCGGTGGCGCTGAGCTGCCATGTCGAGATCGAGGGCGACTTCATGTCGGTCGAGCGCTTCGATTATGATTTTGCATTGGAAAAAGGCGCGACCAAGCTGGAACTCGGCACTTCGGCGCGCATGCCCGCCGATTTCCGCCATTTCCGCATCACCTTCAAAACCGGTACACTGTCCATCGCCCGCACCCTCGGCGTCGAGATCTGTCATCCCGAACGCCAGGGGCAAGCACCGGCTGCGCTGGAAGATCGCATCGCCGAGGCGCTGGCCGAGGTCGCCGCCCATTCCGAGCCCGATACCGTCTGCGCTTTCGCCCGTCTGGCGCTAGGGCAGGGCGGCGAGCAGACCGAGGCGATGATTTCGGCCATGCTGCCGGTCATCGAGGATTGTCACGACTGCGCCGATTTCGTGCTGGTGCCACTGCTCTTCGCCTATACGCGCTGGAGCGATCTTCTGTCACCGGAACTGCGGGTCAGGATCGAGCAGGCGGTTCTCAACTACCGCTATTGGATGGACGAGCCGGGCAACGACGTTCAGTGGTATTTTTCGGAAAACCACGCGCTACTCTTTCACACCGCTGCCTATCTCGGCGGCAGGCTTTTCCCCGATGCCGTCTTCGTTCGTTCCGGCCGTACCGGCTCCGAACAGATGAAGGTCGGCGAAGAGCGGGTTCGCGCCTGGCTCGATCATTTCGAGCGCTGGGAAATGGCCGAGTGGAATTCCGTTCCCTATTTCCCGATCGACCTGAAGGGCCTGACGGCGCTCGCCGCCTGCGCGCCGGATGAGACAATCCGCGCCCGCGCCAATGCCAGCATCGTCCGCCTGATGGAGATCGTCGCCCGCTCCGCCCATCACGGCATGCTGACCGGCAGCCAGGGCCGCTCCTATGAACATACGCTGCGTCCCGGCCGCTCGGTCGAGCTGTCGGCCATCGCCCGGCTGCTCTGGGGTCGTGGCTGGTACGGCCGGCGTTTCCACGCGCTGCCGCAGCTTGCCGTCTGCATCCGCGATCATGGCCTGCATTTCCCGGAAGCGCTCGCTGAAATCGCCGCGCACCGTTCCGACGACGCGCAGGAGTGGACCTTCTCCCAGGGCGAAAACCGGTTCGCCGCCCTCTATCACTACAAGACGCGCGACACCGCGCTCGGCACCATCGCCCATTATCGCCCCGGCGCCTGGGGTTATCAGGAGACGGTGCTGCACCTGCGCCTCGGCGAGCGGCCGGAAGCGCAGATCTGGATCAACCATCCCGGCGAAACCATCCAGTTCGGTTACGGTCGGCCGAGCTTCTGGGGCGGCTGCGGAACGCTGCCGCGCGTGCATCAATATCGCGACCTGGCCATTCTCGATTTCAACATCCATGAGGGTCAGCCGGATTTCACCCATGCCTGGTTCCCCCTGGAGGCCTTCGACGAGACGGCGGTCGACGGCAATCTGGGGCTCGCCCGCTCCGGCGGCGGCCTTGCCATGCTGATCGGCAACGGACCGCTGGAGCCGGTCAAACACGGCCCGACCACGGATGTCGAGCTGCGGCTCTCCGGCCGCCAGGGCCGCTGGATCGTCCGCCTCTCCGATCTCGGTCGTGAGGGCAGCCTGGATCGGATGCGGGGACGTTTCGCCGCGCTCTCGGCCCGGCGGGACGGCGGGGGTGCATTGATCGTCATCGATCCGGATTACGGCGAGGTCGTCTTCGAGGAGGACGGCACTGTGCGTGCTGAAGGCCGCATTCTTCGTCCGTCGGACTGGTCGGTCGGGGGAGACGCGGTACATCTTAAGATACCGGGCAGGCAGCCTCGGCGAGCGGCCTCGTAGACGACATGTCCGGCAGGTGGAGGACCCAGCCGGGCCTGCTGCATAATTCCTTAAATCGGAATCGATTAAGGATAAAATTATGCAGCAATTCAAGGTGTTACAGCGTCCTTTGCGCGTCTGAAAAGACGCGCGGCGCTGTAGGAATTCATCGGTCAAGAGGAGGAGAAAATGACCAGAATGAAATCGATCGGCGCGGCTTTTGCTGCGGTTCTCTTGAGTTCCGTCGCCGCCCATGCCGGCGACGTGCGCATCATGTGGTATTGCGACGGCGGCGAAGGCGCGGTCATCAAGGATCTGCTGTCGCGCTTCTCCAAGGCCAACCCGGATGTCAACGTCATCCTTGACGAAGTCTCCTACGACGTCGTCAAGGAGCAGCTGCCGGTGCAGCTCGAAGCCGGCAAGGGGCCGGATATTGCCCGCGTCACCAATCTGAAGGCGCAGGCGCAGCACTGGCTCGATCTTCGTCCGTTGCTGGCCGATGCGAAATATTGGGATGAGAATTTCGGCGCCCAAGCCGACTGGATGCGCCCCGACGGCTCGAATGCCATCACCGGCTTCATGACGCAGCTGACGATGACCGGCGGCTTCGTCAACAAGACGCTGTTCGAGCAGGCCGGCGTCGAAATCCCCGGCCCGAAGGCGACCTGGGACGATTGGGCGGCCGCCGCCAAGAAGGTCGCCGACAGCCAGAAGGTCTTCGCCATGGCGATCGACCGCTCCGGCCACCGTGTCTCCGGCCCGAACATTTCCTATGGCGCCAACTACATCGCTGCCGACGGCAAGCCGGCGCCGATCGATCAGGGCTCTAAGGAGTTCCTCAGCCGCTTCGTCAAGTGGAACGAGGAGGGCATCGTCAACAAGGATGTCTGGGTCAGCGCCGCCGGCACCACCTATCGCGCCGCCGCCGAGGACTTCATCAATGGCGGCCTTGCCTATTATTACTCGGGCAGCTGGCAGCTCTCGGGATTTGCCCAGAAGATCGGCGACAGCTTCGATTGGGTCATGGCAGGAAGCCCCTGCGGTACGGCCGCCTGTACCGGCATGCAGGGCGGCGCCGGCCTTGTCGCCGTCAAATACACCCAGAATCCGAAGGATGTCGCCAAGGTGATGGATTACCTGGCAAGCGCCGATGTGCAGAAGGAATTTGCCGAGCGCAGCCTGTTCATTCCGGCGCATAAGGGTGTGGCCGCCGGCCAGATGGACTTCAAGACCGACAATGCGCATGTGAAGGCGGCGCTGAAGGCCTTCGTCGAATCGGCGGCTCAGACGGCAGAGCCCGCCATGAAGCTGCCCGGCTGGAAGTGGTCGGACGCCTATTACAGCGCCATCGTCGCCCGCATCAGCCAGGTGATCGCCGGAGAGATGAAGCTCGACGACGCCTATGCCCGCATCGACGAGGACATCAAGGCCAAGGTCGGCGGCAACTGACGGACGGACAGATGACGGCGAAGACGGTTTCTTCCGAACCGCCGGCGAAAGCCGGTCTGCGGCAGGCGCTCGCGGCACCTGTCCGGCTTGTCATGGGGATCGTCGATATTCCCATGCGCGCCTGGCAGAAGCTGACGGGGCTGAACGGCATGGCGGGCGTCTTCCTGGCGCCCAACATGCTGATCTTCACCGTCTTCGTGCTCCTGCCGCTGGTCATCAACTTCATCTATTCGACGACGAGCGGCGGCGCCATATTCCTGCAGAACAGGACCTATGTCGGCGCCGAGCAATACCGCATCCTCTTCGACTGCGGCTCCTATCTCGATCCCGCGACCTGCGCGGCCGACACCTTCTGGGCGGCCGTGCGCAACACCGCTGTCTTCGTCGTCTTCCAGGTGAGCGCGATGCTGGTCGCCGCACTTGCAACGGCGTTGATCCTCAACCGCGAACTTTCCAACCGCGGTTTCTGGCGCGCCGTCTTCTTCTTTCCGGTGCTTCTCTCACCCGTCGTCGTCGGCCTGATCTGGAAATGGATCCTGCAGCGCGAAGGCCTGTTGAACTATGCGCTGAGCCCCTTCGGCTTCGAGCCCTTCTCCTGGCTCAGCGATCGTTTCTGGGCTTTCTTCTTCGCCGTCTTCGTCTCGGTCTGGGCCCATATGGGCTTTTACGCGCTGATCCTGCTCGCCGGCCTGCAGGCGATCCCCAGGGATCTCTATGAGGCGGCGGCAATGGACAAGGCGAGCCCGACCCGCATCTTCCGGCGCATCACCCTGCCGCTTTTGATGCCGAACCTCATCGTCGTCCTGGTGCTGGCGCTGATCCGCGCCGTGCAGATCTTCGACGAGGTCTTCGTGCTTACAGGCGGCGGGCCTGGCACCAGCACCATGTACATCACCCAGTTTATTTACGAGACCGGCTTTGCGAGTTCGCTGCGCAATCCCGGGCTTGCGTCGGCCGCCTCGATCCTGATGGGCATCGTGCTCGTCATCCTGACGCTGGTGCAGCTCGCAGCAAGCAGCCGCAACGAGAAGAAGGGGAAACGCCAATGAGCGCCGTCGGCACCTTTCTCCTTCGCCGCCGCGGCGGCCGGGGCTGGCACTGGACTGACGTCGTCACCTGGATCTGGCTGATCTCGGGCGTCTTCCTGATGTTCGGCCCGGCCGTCTGGCTGGTCTTTTCCTCCTTCAAGACCCCGGCCGCCCTTGCCGAATTCCCGCCGTCCTTCCTGCCCTATGTTACCGAGCAGGCTGTCGTTCCCGGCCACGACAAGCCGCTGCCGCTCTATAAGGTGACGATGCCGGATGGAAGCAGCCGCGTGCTCGCCGAAGTCCGCCGCATCGGCATCATCGGCCAGATGATCGATCCGAAACAGCCTGATGAAATCGTCAAGGTCAACATCAAGGACCGTACGCCGGTGCGCGAGGTGGAATTCGCCGCCGGCAACTACACCGAACCGTTCGAGCGCTTCGATTTCTTCCTGTTCCTGCGCAATTCCGTCTTCGTCACGGTGACGGCGACAGCGATCACGTTGCTGGTGAATTCGATGGCCGCCTTCGCGCTGTCGAAATACCAGTTCCCCGGCCGCACCGCCGTCATGCTGATGATCCTGGCGACGCTGATGGTGCCGCTCTCGGTCATCGTCGTGCCGCTCTATTCCGTCATCGGCACGTTGAACCTCTTCGACAGCCTCTGGGGCGTCATCCTTCCGACTGTGGCCACTCCGACCGGCGTCTTCCTGCTCCGCCAATACATGCTGACCATCCCGGACGAGCTGATCGATGCCGCGCGCATGGACAAGGCCAGCGAATGGCAGATCTACTGGCGCATCATCCTGCCGCTGTCGGCGCCGGCGCTGGCGGTGCTGGCGATCTTCTCGGTCGTCTGGCGCTGGAACGACTTCCTCTGGCCGTTGATCGTGCTGTCGCGCAAGGAACTCTATACGCTGCAGGTCGGCCTCAACGTCTATGCCGGCGAGCTCAATGTGCAATGGCACTATATCCTCGCCATGACGGTCGTCTCGATGATTCCGGTCGTGCTGATCTTCGTCTTCCTGCAGCGTTTCATCACCACAGGCATCGCCGGATCCGGCCTGAAATAAGCCGGCTGAATACAAACAGGAGAATACATGAGCGGGCTCGAGCTCAGGAACATCGTCAAGAATTTCGGCGCCGTCGAGGTCATCCGCGATGTCTCGCTTCAGGTCAATGACGGCGAATTCGTCGCCTTCGTCGGTCCTTCCGGCTGCGGGAAATCGACGCTGCTGCGTCTGATTGCCGGTCTCGACAAGCCCACAGGCGGCAGCATTGCCATCGACGGCAAGGATGTGACGCCGATCGGCGCCGCCGATCGCGGCCTTGCCATGGTCTTCCAATCCTATGCCCTTTATCCGCATATGAGCGTGCGGGAAAATCTGGCCTTCGGTCTGGAGAATACCAAGGTGGCGAAGGCCGAGATCGAAGCGCGCATTGCCGATGCGGCCCGCATGCTGGAGATAGAGCCGTTCCTGCGCCGCCGTCCGGGCCAGCTTTCCGGCGGCCAGCGCCAGCGCGTCGCGATCGGCCGCGCCATCGTCCGCCGGCCGGATGCCTTCCTGCTCGACGAGCCGCTGTCCAATCTCGACGCCGAACTGCGCGTCAGCATGCGCGCCGAACTCGCCGCGCTTCACGCCCGCCTGAAGGCGACGATGATTTACGTCACCCATGACCAGGTCGAGGCGATGACGCTTGCAAACCGCATCGTCGTGCTGAGAGGCGGCCGGATCGAACAGGTGGGAACGCCGCTGGAACTCTATAACAAGCCGGCCAACCGCTTCGTTGCCGGCTTCATCGGCGCGCCGCACATGAATTTCCTGGAGGGCTCGATCGTCGGCCACGAAGGCGGCTTCACCGAGGTCGAAACCGTCGGCGGCCATCGTCTTTCGGTCACTGTCCGGGAAACGCGCCCGCCGGGCGAGAGGATCAGCATCGGCATCCGGCCGCAGCACATCACCCTGGCCGATACCGCCGCCGCAGGCCGGCTGGACACACGGGTCACCCTTGTCGAGGAATTGGGTTCCGAGACCGTCGTCCACACCGAGGCATCAGGCAAGAAACTGATCGCGGTCTTCGCCGGTCAGCAGCAGATGAAATCCGGCGACAGCCTGCCGCTCCATCTCGATCCCGCCGTGCTGCACCTCTTCGGTGAGGATGGTCGGCGCCTGTCCTGAATTGGCATTGCTAATTGTAAATGGGAGGATTATTAAGTTCGAACCGCATGACTTAAGGGCTTATGATGGTGATACTTCGAGATTTATCGATTGTCCTGTTAGTAATATTTTCTTTCTATGTTGGTGCTTATATTTACTCTCCTCCGTATCGGCCGAATTACATTTTCGGCGAGCCGAATTATTTGAATTCTTATTTTTGGAGAAGCGGTGAGGGGAAAGTTTCGTTTAAGGATGTTTTGAAAGATAGTGAATACAAATTCGATAAAGCTTGTTTGTCCGGTGAAGGTGGACCTCCACCGTATGAGGTAAGAAGTTCGAAACTGGTCTCAGGCGTTGAATTGAATGATCCTCTGAGTATGAGTTATTTCAGCCTGTATCTTCTTGGAGAAGGATCCTATTCAGTAATGAACTTCGATCCTTTGGATTTCGGAATTGATTGGCCGTTTAGCGGTTGTGAGCCTATCGAAGGATTAATCTTGGAGATTTTTGCAAGAGATGGATACAAGGGAATTACCTACAAGATAACGCGGAAGACGTAGAAGATAATGTCGGCGCACTTGCTAGCCTAGGTCCCAAAAAGGCCCGCGCCGAAGCGCGAGCCGAATTTTCATTTCAGGACAGCTTTAGTGGCTGTTCTTGTGGCTTTGTTGACCAGCCTTTACATACTGTTCATGGCTGCCGCCGCGGGATCCGCTGGACTGCGCGTCGCGGCCACCGGAAGAGGCATTGCGGGTATTGGAGTCGTTCTTGTGACTCTGCTGCCCGGCCTTGACGTGCTGTTCGTGGGTTCCACCTTGGTTTGCCATTTGGTTCTCCTTGGTTTTGAACTGAGGCCACGTCGACCTCGTGTTGACAACCGCGCTCCGGCGCATGCGTTCCGCATTTTAATATTTCGTGATGTCGCCGGAGAAAGCGATGAGGCGGCGGACCGGGCGGGTAGGGAGCTCGTCTGCCATTTCGTCGGCCATCGGGAGAAAGCGGAAAAATCCCGATGTTCTCCAGCACCGCCGCGTCCGCTTGGCGCGGCCCGCAACCTCGCTTCGAAAACCGCGTATCGGCGAAAAGGTTCCCGCAAAATCAACCGCATTCCTTCCGGTTCACCGCCCCCATACGGCCCGTCGACTCTTTCCAAATCGAAGGGCCGCTCTAGCTTAAAAGAGACCCGATGAAAGGAGGAAACCATGACCGACGCACCGAAAATGGCGACCCCGGCGCGAAGAGTTCTGCGTGGCCGCCCCTACAGCTTCAGCGAATTCGCCAGGAAATACCGGTTGGACGACAAGGAGGCCAAGCGTCTCTATGAGAAGTTCGGCCCCTCCGCCACCGAACTCGATCTGCTGATGGCGGCAAAGCGGCGCCCGCCGGGGCTGCCCACCAGTCTCGATTCCTGACGGTCGCGATGCGGAGGCGAAGCGGAAGCTGCCTTTGCGGGGCGGTCGTCTATAGCGTCGAAGGCGAGCCGCTCCGCGTCGGCCTCTGTCATTGCGCCGATTGCCGCAAATCGAGCGGTTCCGCCTTCGTCTTCTTCGCGGTCTGGCCGCGCGGCGCCTTTTCGCACAGTGGCAAGATCTCCACCTTTGCCGGCCGCAGCTTCTGCCCCGCCTGCGGCGGCAGGCTTTTCTGCCTGCAGGAGGCGACGGTGGAAATCCGTCTCGGTTCGCTCGACAGTCCACCGACAGACCTTGAGCCGGATCATGAGCTCTGGATCAAGCGGCGCGAAGCCTGGCTGCGTGAGTTGCCGGGCGCCGGGCAATATGCCGAAGACGCCGATTGACAGGCGCTGAAGCGTGCCGTTTTCTGATCGCTCACAGGCTTTAGCCCTTGTTTCTTCGCATCTCGTGACCGCAAGCGGCTGCGCATTTTCGGGCGATAAGCTCGGTTGCGCCGAAAAACTTGACTTTTCTTACCAATATTTCATTTCACCCGTCCGCAATTCCGTGCCAGTTCGGCGGCAACGCTAATTCCCGGTTCATCTGCAGTGTGATTAGTTCATTGCAGGGCCGAGGCGGCCACTGACTGATCGAGGATGACATGAACAAAATCGTGAGCGGCAACGAAACCGGAGCAAAGGCGGGCCCGACGCCCGACCTCGCAGCGGTTCTTGCCGCATCGGGAAAGCGGGACAAGCGCAGCCGCTGGCGCGGACGCCTGCTCATCCTGCTGATCCTCGCCGGTGCCGCCGCGGCTGCCGCTTATTTCTACGCCGGCAGCGGGCAAAGCGAAGTGAGCTACACGACGCAGCCGGCAAAACGCGGCGCCCTGACGGTGCTCGTCACCGCCACCGGATCGGTGCAGCCGACCGAGCAAGTGGATATATCGAGCGAACTTTCCGGCACCGTCCGCGACGTCAACGTCGATTACAACAGCACGATCAAGGCGGGCGATGTGTTGGCGCAGCTCGATACCAACAAGCTCGAGGCGGATGTGAAGAGTTCGCGCGCCAAGGTCAATTCGGCCAAGGCGAACGTCGCCAAGGCCAATGCCGATCTCGAATCGGCAAGCACCTCGCTCGAGCGGCTGAAGAGCCTGGTCAGGAGCAATGTCTCCACCCAGCAGAGCCTCGACGATGCCACCTACAAATATGATTCCGCTGTCGCCGCCAAACAGATCAACGAAGCCGAGGTGCTCGTCTCGGAAGCCGACCTGCAGCTTGCCGAGGTCAATCTCGCCAAGGCTAAGATCATCTCGCCGATCGATGGCGTCATCCTCACCCGCTCGGTCAATCCCGGCGCCACCGTCGCAGCCTCGCTTTCGGCGCCGATCCTCTTCACCATCGCCGGCGACCTGAAGAAGATGGAGCTGCAGGTCGATGTCGACGAGGCCGATGTCGGCAAGATCGCCGTCGGCCAGAAGGCGAAATTTACCGTCGACGCCTATCCCGACCGGTCCTTCCCCGCCGAAATCGAGCAGATCCGCTTCGCCTCCGAAGTGGTCAACAACGTCGTGACCTACAAGGCGGTCCTCTCCGTCGACAATGCCGACCTGCTGCTGCGCCCCGGCATGACGGCGACCGCCGATATCACTGTCGAGGCCGTCAAGGATACGCTGATGGTGCCGAATGCCGCGCTGCGTTACGCTCCGCCGCAGGCCGAACGGCGCGGCCGCGGTATTCTGGGGATCTTCGGCCCGCCCCGCCGGCGCGGCGGCAATTCGGCCCAGGCGCTGACGGGAACGGAGCGCCGCGTCTGGGTGCTGCGCGACGGCCGCTCCACGCCTGTCGTCATCCAGGTCGGCTCGTCCGACGGCCAGTTCACCCAGGTCGTCTCCGGCGAAATCAAGGAAAACGATGCACTGGTGACCGACGCTGCGGTGCGGACGAATTAGGCGGAGAGACGGATGACAAGCCCGCCGCTCATCGAATTCAGGCAGGTCTCGAAAATCTACGGCGAGGGCGAGGCGGCGATCCGCGCCCTCGACCATGTCGACCTGGCGATCGCCGCCCATGAATTCGTCGCGATCATGGGGCCATCCGGCTCCGGCAAGTCGACGGCGATGAACATCCTCGGCTGCCTCGACGTGCCGACATCGGGCGAATACGTCTTCCAAGGTATTGCGACCAGCGACTTCGACCGCAGCCATCTGACGCTCTTGCGCCGCCACATGCTCGGTTTCGTCTTCCAGGGCTTCAATCTCCTGTCGCGCACCTCGGCGGTCGAAAACGTCGAACTGCCGCTGATCTATCGCGGCATGGCGGTGCGTGAGCGGCGCGAACGGGCGCGCGAGGCGCTGGCGCTGGTCGGCCTGTCCGGCCGCGAACATCACAAGACCCAGGAACTGTCAGGCGGCCAGCAGCAGCGCGTCGCCATTGCCCGCGCCATCGTCACCGAGCCGGCGCTGCTGCTCGCCGATGAGCCCACCGGCAATCTCGACACCAAGACCAGCGTCGAGATCATGGATCTGCTGACGCGGCTGAACCGCGAGCAGGGCATCACCATCGTCATGGTCACGCACGAGCCCGATATCGCCGCCTATGCTGAGCGGCTGCTCAGGTTTGTCGACGGCAAGCTGGAGACCGAGGTCGAGCACCGGAGGAGGGCGGATCATGTTCTTTGAGACGCTGAAACTCGCGCTGCGCGCCATCAACCGCAATATGCTGCGCTCCTTCCTGACCGTGCTCGGCGTCGTCATCGGCGTTGCCGCCGTTATTGCGCTGGTGACGATCGGCAACGGCACGACCGCGCAGGTCTCGACCGAATTGTCGCGGCTCGGCACCAACATGCTGTTCGTCCGCCCAGGCCAGTTCGGACCCGGCCGGGCAAGCTCCGAGGCCAAGCGGTTCAGTGTCAAGGACGTCGCCGCCATCCGCGATCAGATCGGTGGCTTGAGGGCGGTGGCGCCGCTCAACCAGTCGACGGCGACGGTTATTTTCGGCGGCCAGAACCATTCGACCAGCGTTTATGGCACCACCAACGACTATTTCGTCGCGCAGGACTGGAACCTGGCGCTCGGCCGCAATTTCACGCCCGCCGAAGAGCGCGGCCAGTCCCGCTGCATCATCGGCGAGACGGTGCGCTCGCAGCTCTTCGGCGCCGCCGACCCGGTCGGCCAGCAGATCCGCGTCGGCAAGGTCTCATGCCCTGTGATCGGCGTGCTTGCCAAACGCGGCCAGTCCGGCATGGGTACCGATCAGGACGATGTCGTCATCATGCCGGTCAAGGTGTTCCAGCGGCGCATCAGCGGCAACAGCAACGTGCCGCAGATCGTCATCTCGGCGCGCGACGGTGTGTCGACTGCCAAGGTGCAGGCCGATATCGAAAACCTCCTGCGCGAACGCCGCAAGATCATTCCCGGCCGGCAGGACGATTTCAACGTCAACGACATGACGCAGATCGCCGAGGCGATGACCGGCACGACGACGCTGCTCACCGGCCTGCTCGGCGCGGTCGCCGCCATCAGCCTGCTCGTCGGCGGCATCGGCATCATGAACATCATGCTGGTCTCCGTCACCGAGCGAACCCGCGAAATCGGCATTCGCCTGGCGATCGGCGCGCTCGAAAGCCAGGTGCTCACCCAGTTCCTGGTCGAGGCGGTGGCGCTGTCGCTCTTCGGCGGCATCACCGGCATCGTGCTGGGCCTCAGCCTCGGCCTGGTGGCGGTCACCCTCCTGAAAGTCCCCTTCGTCTTCAGCCCCCTGATGGTCGCCGTCGCCTTCCTCTTCTCCGCCGCAATCGGCATGATCTTCGGCTATTTCCCGGCGAGACGGGCAGCGCAGTTGAACCCGATCGAGGCACTGCGGCACGAGTGAAGCGGCGTGGCAAAACGCGCGATGTCCCGCTACTCCTATCAATCGGATGCAAGCGCTATCGGAGGTCCGCATCATGTCGCTCAACAGGCTGGTGATCTACGCTGGGAATGTCGAGGAAACGGCACGGTTTTATGAGAAGCACTTCGGCTTCACGGCGACACGTCTGCCGGGCGACAGGATCGTTGAACTTGTCGCTCGGGACGGTGGCGCCAATATAATGCTTCATCCGGCTGCCAAGGGACAGCGGGGCGGCCAATCCATCGTCAAGCTCATCTTCGACGTGGAGCATGTCGAGGCTTTTTGCAGGCGTTGCGCAGAGAACGGCCTTGAGTTCGGTGTTCTCCATCAAGCCGACGGCTATGTGTTCGCGAATGCCAAAGACCCCTGTCAAAATTCGATCTCGGTGTCCAGCCGGGCTTTTCGCAAGAGCTGACTGAGGGTCAGGTGTCGGCTTGATGAAGCGCCCGAGTGGCTCTTTACGCTGGGCATGAGTTTGGGAAGAGCGCCAACCCCGCTTTCTGTCCTCCTCGGCCTTGAGCCGAGGATCCATGCCACTGCCGCTGGTGGATGCGATGTGGATGCTCGGCTCAAGGCCGAGTATGAGGGAGGTTGGAACGGCGAAATAAGTTCTTTCGTGGCGTAGACGCCTGAGTCCCCGAAACTCACACCGATGTTATCTATTTGTCTCTATTCTCATATTTCAATGCCGACTTGTGTTCGGTTTTTGACCGTGCCACTATGTGATATATCAGATTGGGCAGCGGACTTTCAGCATGCAGACGTCACAAAGCCATCGTGCCTACCTCGCGCTGGAGCACCTGATTGTCACCCTGGCCCTGAAGCCAGGCGCGTTCGTCACTGAGAAGCAGCTGATCGATTTGGCGGGCCATGGCCGCACGCCGGTGCGCGAGGCGATCCAGAAGCTGGCCTGGCAGGGGCTGATCCTCGTCAAGCCGCGCGTCGGGTTGCAGGTGGCCGAAATCGCGGCGGAGGATCACGGCAACGTTATGCAGGTGCGCCGAGAGCTGGAGCCGATCGCGGCCGCATTGGCCGCCGAACATGCGACCGACGAGCAGCGCGAACGTCTCGGCGACTGCGCTCGCGCGATGGAGGAATGTGCGGTGACCGGCGATCTCGCCGGCTTCTTCGCCGCCGACAAGGCTTTCGACGAAATCCTCGAGGATGCCTGCCCGAACGGCTTTATCGTCGCAGCGCTCGGCCCGGTGCAGACGCATTCGCGCCGCCTCTGGTATTCCACCGCAAGCCCCGAGCGCATGGATCGCGCCATCGCGCTGCATGTTGCCGTCATTCGCGCCATTCAGCAGGGCAGGCCGAAGGAGGCGCGCGCCGCCATGACGGAGCTGATCGACTATCTCGCCCAAAAATAGAAACGGCCCCGTTTCCGGAGCCGTTGTCAGATCTGCTTGTCGGAAAACTTTCAGCCGACGAAGGCGCGTTCGATGACGAATTCGGCGGGCTTGCTGTTGGCGCCTTCATTGAGGCCGGCCTTTTCGAGCAGTTCCTTGGTGTCCTTCAGCATGGCCGAGGAGCCGCAGATCATGCCGCGGTCGATCGCCGGGTCGAGCGGCGGCACGCCGAGATCGGTAAACAGCTTGCCTGACGAGATCAGGTCGGTGATGCGGCCGCGATATTCGAAGTCTTCGCGCGTGACGGTCGCATAATGGCGCAGCTTGTCGCCGACGACTTCCTTCAGCAGCTCGTCATTCTGGATCTCGTGCACGAGGTCGAAGCCGTATTTCAGCTCGGCGACATCGCGGGTCGTATGAGTGAGGATGACCTCCTCGAACTTCTCATAGGTCTCGGGATCGCGGATCAGGCTGGCGAATGGCGCAACGCCCGTTCCCGTCGAGAACATGTAAAGACGGCGGCCGGGGGTCAGCGCATCGAGCACCAGCGTTCCCGTCGGCTTCTTGCGCATCAGCACCTGGTCGCCCGGCTTGATCGCCTGCAGATGCGAGGTGAGCGGGCCGTCCGGCACCTTGATCGAGAAGAATTCGAGCTCTTCGGCCCAGGCGGGGCTGGCGATCGAATAGGCGCGGAAGACCGGCTTGCCCTCGACCATCAGGCCGATCATCGCGAATTCGCCGGAACGGAAACGGAAGCCCTGCGGCCGGGTCATCGTGAAGCGGAAGAGCCGGTCGGTATAATGCGTCACGGCAAGCACCGTCTCGGCGTAGACGCCGGCGGGGATGGACGAGGCGAAGTCTTCGGTCTTTGCAGGCGCGTTCATTGCGGTAGAGGATCCCGTTTCGTCGGATGAACTATCGGATGCGAGGCAGATATTACATATCGGGCTCGAATTAAAGGCATTCCATTCCACGCAGCGCTCCTGAAGGGAAATATGCATGTCATTGTCAGGATTCAATGGCGATCTCGGGGGCGGGCCGGCAATTCGTATTTCCTGCTGGCGAAGCCCGGCAAAGGATGCATATTAGGGCGGCGCGCCTGATGTGGACGCCGGTTTTCGGCAAAAGCGGTGCGACAACAAGGATCTACGGGAACCGATTCAGCGACGGGATCGGTGCCGGTGGCAAAAAAGACGCTTGCCGGGGCGAGCGCGATAGGGCGGTCGGGGAATATGAAGATTTTCAATTACAAGCGTGTTCCTTACGCGGAAATGCGCGCCTTTTCCGTCCACATCCTGACGGCCTCGGGCTCCTTCCTTGCCTTTCTCGGCGTTGTGGCTGCCGCCGAACATCGCTTCATCGACATGTTCTGGTGGCTGGGGCTTGCCCTTCTCGTCGACGGCATCGATGGGCCGATCGCCCGTAAGGTGCGCGTCAAGGAAGTGCTGCCGAACTGGTCGGGCGACACGCTCGACAATATCATCGATTACGTCACCTATGTGCTGCTGCCGGCCTTCGCGCTCTATCAGAGCGGCATGATCGGCGAGCCCTGGTCTTTCGTCGCCGCCGGCATGATCGTCGTTTCCAGCGCCATCTATTATGCCGATATGGGCATGAAGACCGAGGAGTATTTCTTTTCCGGCTTTCCCGTGGTCTGGAACATGATCGTCTTCACCCTGTTCGTCATCGATGCCAGCGCGACGACGGCGCTCGCCGTCGTCATCGTCTCGGTGGTGCTGACCTTCCTGCCGATCAATTTCCTCCACCCGGTCCGCGTCAAACGGCTGCGCCCGCTCAATCTCGGCGTCTTTTTCCTGTGGTCGGCGCTCGGCGTTTTTTCGCTGCTGATGCACTTCGACACGCCCGAATGGGCGCTCATTCTCTTTATCGTGACCGGGCTCTATCTTTACGTCATCGGCGCGGTGCTGCAATTCTTCCCCGCCCTTGGACGTGAAACTTGAGGACAGGCAAGATGACGAAGACGCAGGCGGTTTCATTCTCGAAGACGGGCGGGCCGGAGGTTTTCGACTATGTCGAGATCGATCTTGCACCGCCCGCGGCCGGTGAGGTGCAGATCAGCCAGGTGGCGATCGGCCTCAATTTCATCGACGTCTATTTCCGCAACGGCTCCTACAAGGTGCCGCATCTGCCCTTCGTCACCGGCAAGGAGGGCGCCGGCACGGTGACGTCAGTCGGCTCCGGCGTGACCGATTTCAAGGTCGGCGACCGGGTCGCCTATGCCAGCGCCGACGGCGCCTATGCCGCCGAGCGCAATATCGAGGCGCGCCATCTCGTGCATGTCCCCGATGGCATTGCGCTCGAGACGGCGGCGGCGATGATGCTGAAGGGGATGACCGCCGAATATCTCCTGAACCGCACCTTCGAGGTCGGCACCGAGACGGTTCTGCTGTTTCATGCCGCCGCCGGCGGCGTCGGGCTGATCGCCGGCCAATGGGCAAAGGCGCTCGGCGCCACCGTCATCGGCACGGCGGGCTCTGAAGACAAGGTCGAGCTGGCGCTCGCCCATGGCTACGACCATGTGATCAACTACAAGAGCGAAGACTTCGTCACCCGCGTGCGTGAAATCACCGGGGGCAAGGGTGTCGATGTCGTCTATGATTCGATCGGCCGCGATACTTTTCCACAGTCGCTCGATTGCCTGAAGCCGCGCGGCCTTTTTGCCTCTTTCGGCCAATCCTCCGGGCCGATCGAGAACTTCAGCCTTTCCCAGTTGGCGCAGAAAGGCTCGCTCTTTGCAACGCGACCGACGCTCTTCACCTATATCGCCGCGCGCCGGGAATTGGTCGACAGTGCGAAAGCGCTATTTGATGTTGTGCAAAGCAACAAAGTGCGTATCAATATCAACCAAACCTATCCGCTGCGTGAGGTTGGGCGGGCTCACGCGGATCTCGAAACAAGAAAAACAACAGGAACGACGCTGCTGATTCCATGAGATCCGAACGGACCGGTTGGCAGAAGAAATGAGGGGAACGTGTCGCCATTGAATGTGCCGGATTCCGGTGCGTTACTATCCGTCCAGAAGCTGACGAAGTTTTTCGGTGGCTTTGCCGCCTGCAATGAAATCGATCTCGATATAGCGCCGGGCGAAATTCACGCGCTTCTCGGCGAAAATGGCGCAGGCAAATCCACGCTCGTCAAGATGCTGTTCGGTGTTCTGGAGCCGACGCAGGGGCATATTCTCTGGCAGGGCAGCCCGGTCGCGGTTGCTTCGCCGGGCGAGGCTCGCAAGCTCGGCATCGGCATGGTCTTCCAGCATTTTTCGCTGTTCGAGGCGCTGACCGTTGCCGAAAACATTGCGCTTTCCCTCGATGGCAGCATTCCGATCGACCGGATCGCCGAGGAGGCGAGGGCGCTGTCGGTCGCCTACGGCCTGCCGCTCGATCCGCATGCCCATGTCGCCGATCTCTCCGTCGGGGAGCGCCAGCGCATCGAGATCGTTCGTGCGCTGCTGCAAAATCCGAAGCTCATCATTCTCGATGAGCCGACCTCGGTGCTGACGCCGCAGGAGGCCGACCGGCTGTTCGAAACGCTGTTCAAGCTGCGCGCCGAGGGCCGCTCGGTTCTCTATATCAGCCACCGCCTGGAGGAGGTGCAGCGTATCTGCGATCGCGCCACCGTGCTGCGCCATGGCCGGGTGACCGGCGCCTGCGATCCAAAGCAGGAGACGCCGGCCTCGCTTGCCCGGATGATGGTCGGCAGCGAGGTGGCGACCGTCACCCATCCCGAGCGCTCTGACAAGGGGGAGGTGCAGCTTGCCGTTTCA
Organism: Rhizobium sp. M1; assembly: GCF_002531805.1. Classification (NCBI taxonomy): domain Bacteria; kingdom Pseudomonadati; phylum Pseudomonadota; class Alphaproteobacteria; order Hyphomicrobiales; family Rhizobiaceae; genus Rhizobium; species Rhizobium sp. M1. The sequence continues at coordinate 27,426 of NZ_NWSW01000043.1, forward strand.
AGCCTGTCGGTTGCCGCGCGCACGCCCTTTGCCATGCCGCTGCGCGATGTCTCCATGAGGGTGCGCGCCGGTGAAATCCTTGCGATTGCCGGTGTTGCCGGCAACGGCCAGAGCGAGCTCTTCGATGCGCTCTCCGGCGAATATCCGGTCGCTTCGGCCGAGGCGATCGTCATCCGCAAGAAGCCTGTGGGCACCGATGGCATCACCGCCCGCCGCCTGCTCGGCGCCGGCTTCGTGCCGGAGGAGCGGCATGGCCACGCCGCCGTTTCCGCCATGAAACTGTCGGACAATCTGGTGCTGGCCCGCAGCCAGTCGGATCGGAAAGCCTTTCTCGGTATCCTTGGCATCATCCGTCACGGCGCAGTGAAATCCGCCGCGCGGCGCATCTCCGCGGCGCTGGATGTCCGCAAGAGCGGTGACGATCCCGCCGCCGGTTCTCTGTCCGGCGGCAATCTGCAGAAGTTCATCGTCGGCCGCGAGCTCGACCGCCAGCCGGCCGTCCTTGTCGTCAACCAACCGACCTGGGGCGTCGATGCAGGCGCCGCAAGCCGCATCCGCCAGGCCTTGGTCGATCTCGCAAAGGCGGGCTCGGCCGTCGTCGTCATCAGCCAGGATCTCGACGAGATCTTCGAAGTGGCGACCGATATCGCCGTCATTTCCGAAGGGCGCCTTTCCAGGCCTTATCCGGCCGGTGAACTGACGCGCGAAAAAATCGGCTTGCTGATGGGTGGCCTGCACGAAGACAAGCATGCCGCGGAGACAGCCCATGCGCATTGAATTGGAAAGACGCCCCGACGTCTCGAAGCTCTTTGCCTTCGTCTCGCCGCTGCTGGCGCTTGTCCTGACGCTCGCCTTCGGCGCCATCATGTTCGCCATGCTCGGCAAGGATCCGGTCGAGGCGCTGGAGGCCTTCTTCGTCGAGCCGCTGCTCGAAATCTGGTCGTTGCACGAGCTGGCGATCAAGGCAGCGCCCCTGATCCTGATCGCCGTCGGCCTTGCTGTCTGCTATCGCTCGAACAACTGGAATATCGGCGCCGAAGGCCAGTTCACCATCGGCGCCATCACCGGCTCCTATCTGCCGATCGTCTTCTACGACTGGCATTCGCCGCTGGTCCTGCCGCTGATGCTGGTCCTTGGAGCGCTCGGCGGCGCGTTGTTCGCCGCCATTCCGGCGCTGTTGAAGGCGCATTTCAACACCAATGAAATCCTGACATCGCTGATGCTGGTCTATATCGCCCAGCTCTTCCTCGATTGGCTGATCCGCGGCGCCTGGCGCGATCCGAAGGGCTTTAATTTCCCCGTCTCGCGTGATTTCGCCCCGGAAGCGGTGCTGCCGGCGATCTGGGAGGAATCCGGCCGGGCGCATTGGGCCTTCATCTTCGCGATCGTTGCGGCAATCGGCGCCTGGTTCATGCTGCGCTATACGCTGAAAGGCTTCGAGATCGTCGTGCTCGGCCAGTCGGAGCGGGCAGGGCGCTTTGCCGGCTTCTCCTCGAAGAAGATGATCTGGTTCAGCTTCCTCTTCTCCGGCGCTCTTGCCGGCCTCGCCGGAATAGCCGAGGTTTCCGGCTCGATCGGCCACCTGCAGCCGGCGATTTCGCCGGGCTATGGCTTCACCGCCATCATCGTCGCCTTCCTGGGAAGGCTTAATCCGCTCGGCATCATCGCATCGGGCCTGGTGCTGGCGCTGACCTATCTCGGCGGCGAGGCGGCGCAGCTATCGCTCGGCGTTTCCGACAAGGTCACCCGCGTCTTCCAAGGGCTGCTGCTCTTCTTCGTGCTCTCCTGCGATACACTGATCTATTACAAAATCCGCATCGTCTGGTCGCGGCTAAGGGGTGGGGCGGCATGAGCATCTTCGAAGCCATTCTGCTGACTGTTATCACCGCCTCGACGCCGCTCGTGATCGCCGCGCTCGGCGAACTCGTGACGGAGCGCTCGGGCGTTCTCAACCTCGGCGTCGAAGGCATGATGATCATCGGTGCCGTCGGTGCCTTTGCCGCAGCCCAGCTCACCGGATCGGCCTATATCGGTATTGTCGGCGGCATCGTCAGCGGCGCGCTGTTTTCGCTGCTCTTCGCCTTCCTGACGCTGACGCTCGTCACCAATCAGGTGGCGACGGGCCTTGCCCTGACAATCCTGGGCCTTGGCGCGTCCGGCATGCTCGGCGAAGCCTTCGTCGGCGCGCCCGGCATCCGGCTGCTGCCGATTGAAATCCCGGTGCTCTCGGCTATTCCCTATGTCGGAACGGTCCTCTTCAAGCAGGATCTGATCTTCTACCTGTCGATCCTGCTCGTTGTCGCCGTCAACTGGTTCCTCTTCAGGAGCCGTACCGGCCTGAAGATACGCGCCATCGGCGATAATCACGCCTCTGCGCATGCGCTCGGCATCAACGTCATCCGCACGCGCTATCTCGCCGTGATGTTCGGCGGTGCATGCGCAGGCCTTGCAGGGGCACAGCTGTCGCTGATCTACACGCCGCAGTGGACCGAGAATATGTCGGCCGGGCGCGGCTGGATTGCGCTGGCGCTTGTCGTCTTCTCCTCGTGGCGGCCTTGGCGCCTGCTGGCTGGCGGATATCTCTTCGGGGCGGTGACGATCCTGCAACTGCACGCGCAGGCCTTCGGCGTCGGCATTCCGTCGCAGTTCCTATCGATGCTGCCCTATGCGGCGACGGTTGTGGTCCTCATCATCATCTCGCATAATCGGCGCACGACGTTGATCAATACGCCGGCCTCGCTTGGCAAAGCCTTCGTGCCGGACCGATGAGCAACAACAAAAAAGACGGGTTTCGAACTTCCAACCAACAGGGATCACTATGAAAAAACTTGCACTTGCTCTCGCAGCGACAGCTGCCCTCGTCCTGAGCATCGGTTCGGCCGCCGAGGCTGCCGACAAGACCAAGGTCTGCTTCGTTTATGTCGGCACCCGTACCGATGGCGGCTGGACGCAGGCCCATGAAAACGGCCGCCTCCAGGTCGAGAAGGAATTCGGCGACAAGGTCGAAACGCCTTACCTCGAAAGTGTTCCGGAAGGTCCGGATGCCGAACGCGCCATCGAGCGCATGGCCCGTTCCGGCTGCTCGCTGATCTTCACCACATCCTTCGGCTACATGGACGCGACTGTCGCCGTCGCCAAGAAGTTCCCGAAAGTGAAGTTCGAGCATGCGACCGGCTTCAAGGCCGCAGACAATGTCGCGACCTACAATTCGCGCTTCTATGAAGGCCGCTACATCAGCGGCATTATCGCCGGCAAGCTGTCGAAAACCGGCACGGCAGGCTATATCGCCTCCTTCCCCATCCCCGAGGTGGTGATGGGCATCAACGCCTTTGAAACCGGCGCCAAGTCGGTCAATCCGAACTTCAAGATGAAGGTCATCTGGGTCAATACCTGGTTCGACCCGGGCAAGGAAGCCGATGCCGCCAAGGCGCTGCTCGACCAGGGCGTCGATATTCTGACCCAGCACACGGACACGACCGCTCCGATGCAGGTTGCCGAGCAACGCGGCGTCAAGGCATTCGGCCAGGCGTCCGACATGATCAAGGCTGGCCCGAACGTACAGCTCACCGCGATCATCGACACTTGGGGCAACTATTATGTCAAGCGCGTCCAGGCGCTTCTCGACGGCACCTGGAAGTCGGAACAGAGCTGGGATGGCCTGAAGGACGGCATTCTGACGATGGCGCCCTACACGAACATGCCCGACGACGTGAAGAAACTCGCCGAGGAAGCCGAAGCCAAGATCAAGTCGGGCGAGCTGCATCCGTTCACCGGCCCGATCAACAAGCAGGACGGTACGCCCTGGCTGAAGGCGGGCGAGAAGGCCGATGATGGCACGCTGCTCGGCATGAACTTCTACGTCGAAGGCGTCGACGACAAGCTGCCGGCGCAATAATCGGCCGGCGTTTTTGCAGATGCGAAGGGCGTCCCTGTGGACGCCCTTTTTTTTGCTGCAGCGCATCCTAAAAAACCGATTTACAAAAGTAATACTATATGATTTTTTGACCCTGCGCCGCGAGATGCGGCATTGGGAGGAAATCATGAAATTGAAGACTGCACTTTTGAGTGCCACGATTTTGGCTGCCTGCATGTTCGGTTCGGCTTCGGCCGCCGGCCTGACCGTCGGCTTCTCGCAGATCGGCTCGGAATCGGGCTGGCGTGCGGCTGAAACGACCGTAACCAAGGAGCAGGCCAAGAAGCGCGGCATCGATCTGAAGTTTGCCGATGCCCAGCAGAAGCAGGAAAACCAGATCAAGGCCCTGCGCTCCTTCATCGCACAGGGCGTCGACGCCATCCTCATCGCGCCGGTTGTCGAAACCGGCTGGGACGATGTTCTCAAGGAAGCCAAGGAAGCCAAGATCCCGGTCATCCTTCTCGACCGCACCATCAAGGCTCCGGACGATCTCTACCTGACGGCTGTCACGTCCGACCTCGTGCATGAAGGCAAGGTCGCCGGCGACTTCCTGGTCAAGACCGTTGGCGACAAGAAGTGCAATGTCGTCGAGCTGCAGGGCACGACCGGTTCGTCGCCGGCTATCGCCCGCAAGAAGGGCTTCGAAGAAGCTCTCGCAGGCCACGACAACCTCAAGATCGTTCGCAGCCAGACCGGCGACTTCACCCGCACCAAGGGCAAGGAAGTCATGGAAAGCTTCCTGAAGGCTGAAAATGGCGGCAAGGATATCTGCGCGCTCTACGCCCATAACGACGACATGGCCGTTGGCGCCATCCAGGCGATCAAGGAAGCCGGCTTGAAGCCCGGCAAGGATATCCTTGTCGTCTCGATCGACGCCGTCCCCGACATTTTCAAGGCAATGTCCGAAGGCGAGGCCAATGCCACGGTCGAACTGACGCCGAACATGGCCGGTCCCGCCCTCGATGCGCTCGAAGCCTATCTGAAGGACAAGAAGGCTCCGGCAAAGTGGATCCAGACCGAGTCCAAGCTCTACACGCCGGCCGACGACCCGATGAAGGTCTACGAAGAGAAGAAGGGTCAGGGCTACTGATTTGAACCTGAAACCGCACCGGTCCATCATGGGCCGGTGCGGAACTGCCGGTGCCGGGCCGGGCGTCATGCCCGGTTTTGGTGCAGGTGCAAGGCCAATATCAGGAAACAGCAGCCCTCATGGTTCACAATAACGAGACTATTCTCGCAGCCTCGGCGATATCGAAATTCTTCCCCGGCGCCGTCGCCCTGGATAAGGTGGATTTCACGCTGCGCCGCGGCGAGGTTCATGCGCTTCTCGGCGAGAACGGCGCAGGAAAATCGACGCTGATCAAATGCATCACCGGCGCTTACCATCGTGACGGCGGCAGCCTGGTGCTCGACGGCCACGAAATCAATCCGGCCAATACGCTCGCCGCCCAGAAGCTCGGCATCGGCACCGTCTATCAGGAGGTCAACCTCCTCACCAATCTGAGTGTCGCCGAAAATCTCTTTCTCGGACGCCAGCCAAGGCGTTTCGGCATGACCGACGTGCGCGCGATGAACCGCAAGGCGCGCGAACTGCTCGCCGGCTACGGTATCGACATCGACGTCACCGCCGAACTCAGCCGCTTCTCCGTCGCCGTCCAGCAGGTGGTCGCCATCGCCCGCGCCGTCGATCTCTCCGGCAAGGTGCTGATCTTGGACGAGCCGACGGCAAGCCTCGACAACCAGGAAGTGGCGCTGCTCTTCCGCATCATCGAGGACCTGAAGAAGCGCGGTCTCGGCATCGTCTTCATTACCCATTTCCTCGAGCAGGTCTATGCGATCAGCGATCGCATCACCGTGCTGCGCAACGGCAAGCTGGTCGGCACCCGCGACGCCGCCGATCTGCCGCGCCAGGGCCTGATCGCCATGATGCTCGGCCGCGAGCTCGCCCAGGCCGAAGAGACGGTCAGGGAACACAGCATTGCAGCGGGCGAGGTCCGCTACAGATTTTCCGGCTACGGCAAGCGCGGCAAGGTCAAACCCTTCGATCTCGATGTGCGCGCAGGCGAGGTGGTCGGCATCGCCGGTCTGCTCGGCTCGGGGCGCACCGAAACCGCCGAGCTGCTCTTCGGCGTCGAGCATGCCGATAGCGGCAGCGCCACGATCGACGGTCAGCCCGCAACCCTGTCCAGCCCGCGCGCCGCGATCGAAAAGGGCTTCGGCTTCTGCCCCGAGGACCGCAAGACCGACGGCATCGTCGGCGACCTGTCGATCAGGGAAAATATCGCCTTGGCGCTGCAGGCCCGCCGCGGCTGGACCCGGCCGCTGTCGCGCGCCGAGCAGAATGCGCTCGCCGACCGCTATATCAAGGCGCTCGACATCCGCACCACCGACCGCGAAAAGCCGATCCGTCTGCTCTCCGGCGGCAACCAGCAGAAGGCGATCCTCGCCCGCTGGCTGGCGACCAATCCCAAGTTTCTCATCCTCGACGAGCCGACCCGCGGCATCGATGTCGGCGCCCATGCCGAGATCATCCGGCTCATCGAACAGCTCTGCGCCGAAGGCATGTCATTGATCGTAATTTCCTCGGAACTTGAAGAGCTTGTCGCCTATAGTTCACGTGTCATCGTGCTTCGCGACAGGCAGCATATCGCTGAACTCACGGGCGAGCGCATCACCGCCGCCGCCATCGTCGATTCCATTGCCGCCGCCGAGCACAAGGAGGAAGCATGAAATCCTCCCGGAATGCGCTGGCTTATCGCCTGGCGCCGCAATTGATCGCCCTCGTTGTCATTCTTCTGTTGAATTTCATAACGTCACCACAGTTTTTTAACGTGGTGGTTCAGAACGGACGCCTTTATGGCAGCCTGATCGACGTGCTGAATCGCGGCGCGCCGGTGGCGCTCTTGGCGATCGGCATGACGCTGGTGATTGCCACCAAAGGCATCGACCTGTCCGTCGGAGCGGTCATCGCCATCTGCGGTGCCGTTGCCGCATCGTCGATTGTATCAGAAAATTCAGTTGCTTACACCGTTATCCTAACGCTTGCGGTCGGGCTTGCCTGCGGCGTCTGGAACGGTTTCCTGGTGTCGATCCTCAATATTCAGCCGATCATCGCCACGCTGGTGCTGATGGTCGCCGGCCGCGGCATCGCCCAGCTTATCACCGAAGGCGCCATCCTGACCTTCAACGATGACGGTCTGATCTTCTTCGGCAGCGGTTCCCTGGCCCTCCTGCCGATGCCCGTGGTCATCTGGCTGCTCGTCGGCCTGCTGGTCATCCTGCTCGTCCGGCGCACGGCGCTCGGCATGCTGCTCGAGGCCGTCGGCATCAACCGCCGTGCAAGCACGCTCTCCGGCATTCAGACGCCGGTGCTGCTGATGGCCGTCTACATGCTGAGCGGGCTCTGCGCCTCGATCGCCGGCATCATCGTCGCAGCCGACATCAAGGGCGCAGACGCCAACAATGCCGGTCTCTGGCTCGAACTCGACGCCATCCTGGCCGTTGTCGTCGGCGGCAATTCGCTGCTCGGCGGTCGCTTCAGCATCGTGGGATCGCTGATCGGCGCGATGATCATTCAGGCCGTCAACACCGGCATCCTGTCCTCCGGCTTTCCGCCCGAATTCAATCTGATCATCAAGGCGGTCATCATCATCGTGATCCTCGTCATCCAGTCGCCGGCGGTGCAGTCGCTCGCCATCTTCGCCAGCCGAAGGGAGCAGCAGAAATGAACTCCAAATACCTGCCGCTGCTTGCGACCGTCGTCATCTTCGTGCTCGCCTATGCCGGCTGCACGCTGCAATATCCCAACATGCTGTCGACACGCGTCATCGGCAATCTGCTGACGGACAACGCCTTTCTCGGCATTGCCGCAGTCGGCATGACCTTCGTCATCATCTCCGGCGGTATCGATCTGTCGATCGGTTCGGTCATCGCCTTCACCGGCGTCTTCCTCGCCGTCGTCCTGCAGAACAGCTCGATCCATCCGCTGCTCGCCTTCGCCCTCGTCCTCGTCATCACCACCGCCTTCGGTGCCGTCATGGGCGCGATCATCCATTATCTTGAAATGCCGGCCTTTATCGTCACACTTGCCGGCATGTTCCTGGCGCGCGGTATCGCTTTCGTGCTCTCGATCGACAGCATTCCGATCAACCACGACTATTATTCGACGCTGACGAGCCTCTATTGGCGACTGCCCGGAGGCGGGCGGCTGACGCTGATCGGCGCCATCATGCTTCTGGTCTTTGCCGCCGGCATCTTCATCGCCCACCGCACCCGCTTCGGCACCAATGTCTATGCGCTCGGCGGCGGTCCGCAGACGGCGCGGCTGATGGGCGTGCCGGTCGGCCGCACGACGATCCAGATCTATGCGCTGTCGGGTTTTCTCGCCGGCCTATCCGGAATCGTTTTTTCGCTGTACACCTCTGCTGGATATTCTCTTGCGGCGGTCGGCGTCGAACTCGACGCGATCGCGGCAGTCGTCATCGGAGGGACGCTGCTGACCGGAGGAGCGGGATTCGTGGCAGGAACCTTGATCGGCATCCTGATCCAGGGGCTCATTCAGACTTACATCACCTTCGACGGCACGCTGTCGAGCTGGTGGACCAAGATCCTGATCGGCCTGCTGCTGTTTGCATTCATCCTGATGCAGAAGGCGATCCTGTTCCTTTCCAGTCTGAACAAGAGGTATGCCTGAGGGGGAGACGGATCGCTTGCGCAACAAATTGATCGAGACACGCAAGACAGGGCGCCGGACCCGGACAAGTCACGCCCAGGTGGTCGACGAGCTCGGCAAGGCGATCGTCGCCGGCACCTATCCCGTCGGCTCGATCCTGCCCGGCGACACCGAACTGGCGCAGCGTTTCAAGGTGTCGCGCACGGTCTTGCGCGAGACGATGAAGACGCTCGCCGCCAAGGGCATGGTCGTCGCCAAGGCGCGCGTCGGCACGCGTGTGACCGAGAAGAACCTCTGGAACATGTTCGACAGCGAGATCATCGCCTGGCACTTCGACAACGGTGTGACGGAAGAATTCCTGTTGCAGCTTTACGATATCCGCCTCGCCGTTGAACCCTTCGCCGCCGGCCTCGTCGCCGAGCGGGCCAACGCCGAGGAAATCGAGATACTGCGCGGGCTGGCGGAGGAGATGGCGGCGAGCGATCATACGGCCGACAGCCTGGCGCTCGCCGACCTGCACTTTCACCTGGCGCTCGCCGAAGCCTCGCACAATCCCTTCATGCGCACCCTCGGCAGCCTCATCGAGGCGGCTCTCGTCGGCATGTTCCGCATCAGTACGCCGCCCTCCGAAAATGGGTTTGCCAATATTGCCGACACCCATATGCGCATCGTCGATGCCATCGCTTCCGGTGACAGCGCCGCCGCGCGCCGGGCGATGGAAGTCGTCATCCTGGACGGCCGCGATCATGTGCACGAAGCCTTCGCGACCCGCGGCGATCCTGCTGCCATGGAGCCGCTTTCGCCCGAAGTTTCACCTAAGTAAGGACTTTGACCGTGCTATGGGGTTGCGCTTCTTTGGAGACGCGCAAAGGGCGCCGCCGCACTTTCGATCCTTCCATCGCGGCTTCCGAAATCGATTCCGATTTCAGGAATTATGCAGTATGAGGCAACAAAGCCGCCTCATGGCGCGGATTCGCGGAGCAGATCATGGAACGTACTTGTCTTGCCGTCATCCTAGCTGCCGGTGACAGCACGCGGATGAAATCCTCGAAATCGAAGGTGCTGCATCCGGTCGCCGGGCGGCCTATGATCGCCCATGTCGTCGAGGCAGTCGCCTCCGCCGGCATTTCCGCCGTCGCCCTTGTCGTCGGCCGCGACGCCGAGGAGGTGGCAAAGGCCGCAAGCATCGATGGTGTCGGCGTCGAATCCTATCTGCAGCAGCAGCGCCTCGGCACCGGCCACGCAGTGCTGGCGGCGCGCGAAGCGATCGCCAATGGTTATGACGATATCCTCGTCACCTATGGCGACGTGCCGCTGCAGACCGACGGCCCGCTGAAAGCCGCCCGCCAGGGTCTTGCCGATGGCAGCGACATCGTCGTCATCGGTTTTCACACCGACCGTCCGACCGGCTATGGCCGGCTGCTCGTCAAGGACGGCGAATTGATCGCCATCCGCGAGGAGAAGGATGCGACCGATGCCGAGCGCTCGGTGACCTGGTGCAACAGCGGGCTGATGGCGATCAACGGCCGCAAGGCGCTCGATCTCCTCTCGCGCATCGGCAATGCCAATGCCAAGGGCGAATTCTATCTGACCGATCTCGTCGAAATCGCCCGCTCGCTCGGCGGTCGCGTCACCGCCGTCGATGCCCCTGAAATCGAGATGACCGGCTGCAACAACCGCGCCGAACTCGCCGTCATCGAGCGCTTCTGGCAGGAGCGCCGCCGCCGCGAAATGATGCTGGCGGGCGTCACCATGATCGCACCGGAAACGGTGTTCCTCTCCTACGATACAGTCATCGGCCAGGATGCGCTGATCGAGCCGAACGTCGTCTTCGGCCCTGGCGCGGTGATCGACAGCGGCGCCGTCATTCACGCTTTCTCGCATATCGAAGGCGCTCATGTCAGTGAGAGCGCGACCGTCGGCCCCTTCGCACGGCTGCGGCCGGGTGCTGATCTCGCAAACGGCGCGAAGGTCGGCAATTTCTGCGAGGTGAAGAACGGCCGGTTGGGCGAGGGCGCCAAGGTCAACCACCTCACCTATATCGGCGATGCCGTCGTCGGCGCCGGCAGCAACATCGGCGCCGGCACGATCACCTGCAATTATGACGGGGTCAACAAGAGCGAAACGGTGATCGGCGAAAACGCCTTCATCGGTTCCAACTCCTCGCTGGTCGCGCCGGTGACGATCGGCGACGGCGCCTATATCGGGTCAGGAAGCGTTATCACCGCCGACGTCCCGGCCGATGCGCTGGCGCTCGGCCGCGCCCGCCAGGAGATCAAGCCCGGCCGCGCGTCCTTGCTGCGCGAACGCGCGCTCGCCATCAAGGCGGCAAAGAAGGCGAAAGCCTGAGGGACGCTTTGCGTAACCGGCGGAAATTGAAAGTGACCGCCGAGGCCATTGAGAAATAAGCGGAAATCGTTAGGACTGGCCTCGTTATCGAAGGCTTATGGGGATATTGCATGTGCGGAATTGTGGGGATCGTCGGAACTCAGCCTGTCGCCGGGCGCCTGGTCGATGCGCTGAAGCGTCTCGAATATCGCGGTTATGATTCCGCCGGTGTCGCCACCATCCATGAGGGCGTGATGGATCGCCGCCGCGCCGAAGGCAAGCTCTTTAATCTGGAAAAACGCCTCGATGCGGAACCGCTGCCGGGTCTGGTCGGAATCGCCCATACCCGCTGGGCCACTCATGGCGTGCCGAACGAGACCAATGCCCATCCGCATTTCGTCGAAGGCGTCGCCGTCGTCCATAACGGCATCATCGAGAACTTTTCCGAGCTTCGTGACGAGTTGACCGCGGACGGCTCGGTCTTCGAAACCCAGACCGACACCGAGGTCGTCGCCCAGCTGATGGCAAAATATCTGCGCGAGGGCTTCGATCCGCGCGCCGCCATGCTGAAGATGCTGAACCGCGTGACCGGCGCCTATGCGCTGGCCGTCATGCTCAAGGCCGATCCCGGCACGATCATGGCCGCCCGTTCCG
>NZ_NWSW01000044.1:0-37651 GCF_002531805.1 Rhizobium sp. M1
CGTCGCTTCCTGCCAGTTCTGGCCGCCGAGCGCGAGCGGAATGACGCCGGCCGCCTTCGCCTTGTCGAGCAGGGCGATCAGATCGTCGAAGGTCTTCGGCTGGGTGCCGCCGATCTTGTCCATCACCGCCTTGTTGATCCACAGCCAGTTGACCGAGTGGACGTTGACGGGGGCTGCGACCCATTTGCCGTCATAGACGGAGAACTTCTGCAGGGCCGCCGGCACCGACTTGTCCCAGCCTTCCTTCTTGGCCGTCTCGGTCAGGTCACCCATGACGCCGGCCTCAGCATAATCGAGCACGGTGTAACCGAGCATCTGCGAGGCCGTCGGATAAGTACCTGCCGCCACCATCGCCTTCAGCGCCGTCATCGCCGCATCACCGCCGCCGCCGGCAACCGGAACATCCTTCCAGGCAAAACCTTCCTTCGACAGATCCTCCTTCAGCACGTTCAAGGCCGCTGCCTCGCCGCCCGATGTCCACCAGTGCAGCATCTGCACTTCCTTGACGTCGGCGGCGCGGGCCGCGACATGGGCGCCCGCCAGAGCCAATGCGATCACGGCAGTCGTGGTCAAAAACTTGTTCATCGAAGAACCTCCCAGTTCCCTCTTGGAAGATGCAGGACCATTCCCGCATCAATTACCCGCCCTCCCCGGGCGTAGTTGCTTGCCAGCTAGACCAGCTTTTCCGTCTGCGGCATCCACCAACCGGTGCGTTTGCCGATATGCATGTTCAGCGTCTTGGTCTCGGTGTAATCCTCCACCGCATGGCGGCCGAGCTCGCGGCCAAGTCCGCTCTGCTTGTAGCCGCCGAAGGGAAGCTCCGAGGCGCCGTCCATGAAGGTGTTCATCCAGACCGTGCCCGCCCGCACCGACCGGCCGATCGTCAGGCAGGTGTCGAAATCACGGCTCCAGACACCGGCCGACAGGCCGTAGTCGATGGAATTGGCAATCCTGATCGCTTCGGCTGAAGTCTCGAATGTCAGGACCGACAGCACCGGACCAAACACTTCCTCGCGCGCCACCGCCATGTCGGGCGTGACGGCTTCGAGGATCGTCGGCGACATGAACTGCCCCATGCCGAGGTCGAGCGTCTCGCCGCCATGGGCGACGCGGGCGCCGCTGCTCCTGGCGCCGGCGACATAGCCTGAAATCTTCTCCAAATGCTGCGGCGTGATGATCGCGCCGACCTGCGTCGAGGGATCGAGGGGATCGCCGACCTTCACCCCCTTCGACAGCTCGGCGGCACGCCTGACGACGTCTGAGGCGATCGACTTGTGAAGGATCAGCCGCGAGCCGGCGTTGCAGCACTCGCCGGCATTGAAATAGGCGCCGAAGACCGCGGCATCGATGAAGGCATCGAGGTCGGCATCGGGGAAAACGATCTGCGGGTTCTTGCCGCCCAGCTCCAGCGAGACTTTCTTCAGCGTCTGCGCAGCATTCGACATCGTCAGTTTTCCGACACCGGTCGAGCCGGTGAAGGAGACCATGTCGACGTCGGGATGCGAGGTCATGACCGCGCCGACTTCAGGTCCCGTACCGGTGACAATATTGACGACGCCATCGGGAATGCCCGCCTGCTGCAGGATTTCGCCCAAGACGAGCGTCGATCCCGACGTCAGTTCCGAAGGTTTGACGACGGCCGTGCAGCCTGCGGCGAGCGCGAAGGGCAGCTTCTGGCCGACAATTAGGAACGGGAAGTTCCAGGGCGTGATGATCGAGACCACGCCGATCGCTTCGCGCAGGACGACGCCGAGCGTGCCGTCGCCGAGCGTGTTGTAGCTTTCACCGTGGAGGTCGCGTGCCAGAGCCGCCGCATAACGCCAGATATCGACCGAGCCGGCAATTTCTCCCCGCACCTGGGTGATGGGTTTGCCTGCCTCGATGGCATCGAGAAATGCCAGCTCTTCAGCACGCGCCGCGATCAGATCTGCAGCCTTGAGCAGGATGGCGGAGCGTTCGGACGCGGTCATGCGCGGCCACGGCCCGTCATCGAAGGCCTTGCGTGCTGCAGCAATCGCGCGCTCGGCATCCTTCCGACTGCCGGTCGAAAACCGGCTGACCACGACGCCATGGCTCGGCGCGATACGTTCGATCGGATCGGAGGCGCCGGCCTCCCATTTGCCGTCGATCAGCATCTTGAAATCGCGCGCCTTGTGGTCGCTGAGCGCCGTGGGGTTGACGAGAACCGTCATTACCATTCTCCCTTGAACGTTGCCGGGCGCTTCTCGCTGAATGATGCGACGCCCTCCTTCAGATCGCCGGTTTTCGCGGCGAGGATCGAGCCCAGGGCTTCGACCGCGGTTCCGTTGTCTTCGCCGTTCGCCGATGCGATCATCAGCTTGGCGATCTCGACCGCTGCTGGTCCCCTTGCGGCAATCCGCTGCGCATAGTCCCGGGCGGCAGTTAGCGAGTTTCCTGTCGGAGCGACCGCGTCGACGATACCGAGCAAGCGGGCTTCCTCGGCGGTGAATATTTCCCCGCCCAAGGCCATACGCCGGACAACCTGCGCGCCGAACCGGCGCACGAGACGTTGGGTGCCGGACCAGCCCGGCACCATTCCGAGGCCGGTTTCCGGCAGGCCGATCTTGATGTGCTCCTCGGCGAGGCGAATGTCGGCAACGCCGGCCAATTCGAGCCCGCCTCCGAGGGCGTGGCCGTTCAGCGCCGCGACCAGCGGCACCCGGAGCGTCGCCAGTCTTTCAAAGATACGGTGACCGTGCCTTACCCAGGCATGGCCGAACTCCTGCGGCAGCATTCCGCCCCAGGCTTTGATATCGCCTCCGGCGGAAAAGCCCTTTCCTTCCCCCGTCAGAACGGCAGCGCGCACATCCGGGTTCGCCTCCACCGCATCCGCCGCCTCGGCCAGCGCTTTCAGCATATCGAGATCGAGCGCGTTCAGCTTCTCCGGACGAGAAATCGTCAAGGTCGCGACATGTCCGTCGATATCGATCCTGACTGTTCCGCTAGCCATGGAAGGTGCCCTCCAGTGTCCGTGCCCGTTTGGCAGGAAGCGACAAGCCGATGCCTGCCTCGCGGAAGAGTGCCGCATCCATGACCTTCAGGTCGGGCGCGACGATCAGCGGAAATTCGGACTGATCGAGGATCTGAGACTGAAGGTCGACGCCGGGGGCGATCTCGGTGAGGACGATGCCTTCAGGCGTCAGCTTCATCACGCACCGCTCGGTGACATAGATGATATCCTGCCCCTGCTCGATCGCCCGCCTGCCGCTGAAAGTGACGTGTTCGACCTCGTTGACCAGCTTCTTCAGCTTGCCCTCCCTCTCGATGACGAGAGCCCCATCGGCGATCGACAGCTTCGCGCCAGCGTTGAACATGCCGGAGAAGACGATCTTCTTCGCCCGCGCGGTGATGTCGACGAAGCCGCCGGCGCCGGCCGTCACATGCGGCCGGAAGGAAAGCTTGGAGACGTTGACCGACCCGTCCTTGCCGATCTCGAGGAAGGAGAGCAGCGACGCATCGAAGCCAGCGCCCTGAAAGTAAGTGAACTGATAGGGGGATGGCATGTAGGCGTCGGCATTGGAGGCGCAGCCGAAGGCGAAGTCGAGCAGCGGCACCCCACCGACCGCGCCTTGCTCGATGACCCAGGTGACGGCGCCGTGGAGTCCTTCTTCCAGCAGAATGCGCGGCACGTTGGCCGAGATGCCGAAGCCGAGATTGACGCAGCTTCCCGCCTGCAGCTCCTGGGCGACGCGGCGCGCGATGACCTTCTGAACATTGAATTCCGGAACGCTGAAGCTATCGAGCGGGCGGAAGATCTCACCTGATATCGCCGGATCGTACAACGTCTGCGTCGTCTGCTTCTGATCGGGATCGACGACGATATAGTCGACCAGCATTCCCGGCACCCGGACGTCATGCGGCTTCAGCGAGCCTTCCTTGGTGATCCGCTTGACCTGGGCGATGACGATGCCGCCGTTGTTGCGGGCGGCAAGCGCCTGATCGAGGCCGCCGAGATAGGCGCCTTCATGTTCATATGTCAGGTTGCCGCGCTCATCGGCGGTAGTGGCGCGGATGATGGCGACCTGAGGGACGATCGAGGGGAAGAACAGCCAGTCGTCACCCTCGAAGCTGACGCGCTTGACCACCTGCTGCTCCGAAGCCAGCTCGTTCATCGCGCAGCCCTGCCGCCGGGGGTCGACGAACGTGTCGACGCCGATCTTAGTCAGCACGCCCGGCCGCTTGGCTGCGGCTTCGCGATGGATATCGAACAGGATGCCGGAGGGAATGTTGTAGGCCGGGATCTCGTTGTTGGTGATCATCTGCCAGATCAGCGGCGGCTCGGACGATGACGGCCCGGATGGATAGGAGCCGCCGATGATGCGCTTGAGCAGGCCTTTCCTGGCGATGTAATCGACGCCCTTGATGCCGCTCATGTCGCCGGCGGCGATCGGATGAAGGGTCGTGATGCCTTGGGGATGGCCGGTCGTCTCGAAACGCTCGCCGATCGCCTTCAGCATGAGGTCCGGGCAACCGAGACCGCTCGAAGACGATACCGTGACGACGGCGCCGTCCGGGATGAGCGCGGCCGCTTCGGCTGGGGTGAGATGCTTCTTCATGGGCATTACTCAGCGTCCTGTTTCGATTTTACGCTCTTGCCGGCCCTTGCCGGCGCGGCCTTGCCGGCGCCGCAGCTCTCGCGAACGACCAGCCGAACGGCTGTCGTCACCGTCTCGGCCTCGGCCTTGCCGGCATTGATCTGCTTGAGCAGCATCTGCGCGCCGCGGCGCCCGATGCCCTGCGGGTCGACCGAGACCGTCGTCAGCGCCGGAACCGCCGCCTGGGCCTCGATGACGTCGTCGAAACCGACGACGGCGAAGTCGGCGCCGGGCTCCAGACGGCGCGCGCGCAATCCATCGCAAACACCGAAGGCCACGGCATCGTTGAAGCAGACGGCTGCGGTCGGCCGACGACCGAGCGCGATCGCCTTTCCGATCGCTTCCACCCCGCCGGCCCGCGACGGCGCCGACGAGATGACGAGTTCTTCGTGATAATCGAGCCCGGCTGCCTCCACGCCATTTCGGTAGCCGGCAAGCCTATCGTCGAAGACGGCGGTGTCGGGAAAGCCGCCGAGAAAGGCGATGCGCTTGTGACCAAGCCCGGCCAGATGCTTGACCGCGGAGACCATGCCGGCCCGGTTGTCGGAGACGATGGACGAGACCTTGGCGCCGGGCAGGTTTCGAACGACGACCACGACAGGGATTCCGGCGGCGACGAGCGGCTTGAAGTCGGCGGCATCGGTGGCGCGGGCCGGCGAGACGATGAGGCCGGAAATGCCGTGCTCACGCATCGATGCGACAACCTCACGCTGCCTGTCGATGCTCTCGCCGGTGTTCGACAGGAACTGGACGAAGCCGGCCGACTGGACGACCATATCGACGCCGACCGCCAGCTCCGCAAAGAAGCTGTTCGTCAGGTCGTTCACAACAACTCCGATGATCCGCGATTTGGCACCGGCCTGGCGAAGATTGGCTGCGCCGCGATTATAGACGTAGCCGAGATCCCGCATCACGGCATTGACCTTGGCGCGCGTCGCCTCGTTGACCAGGGAGGAACCCTGCAGCACCAACGAAACCGTCGACTTGGAGACGCCTGCGGCCTTCGCGATGTCAATGACGGTTACCCGCACCTTTGTCATTTCCCTCTCCGACCATGACGTCGACTGATGGGATAAATATTTGGAACGTTCCAATTCTGTCAAGAAAAATTTAGAGATCCGTTATGAATTTATTTATTTCCATCAGGAATTCGGCTTTCTTCGCTATCGACATCTCAATTCGTAAATTGGAACGATCTAAATTCCAGTCACGATTGACCGGCGCCTGTGGACCTCCCCGGCTGGCAAGGTCGTGGAAAATTCGGGGCTCGTCCCCTTGGCCTGCTTATCAAGAGACCGGCGAGCCGATGCCGAGCGACGTCAATGAGGTGGGAGAGGACAGCCTTGATCTTCTTGCGGAACAACTGGCCAAACTCGGCTGAGTTTCCATCGAGGAGCTCCCATCGACGGACATTAGCGAAACTTTATTGTTTCTGACGAATGCTACGGATACGCGCAACGCGCCAGATCTGAAGCAGGGCCGGATGATGCCGCATTCGTTCGAATCCATTCTGGAAAACCTGCCGCAGGGCATCGTTCTGCTTGATTCTGCCAATACGGTCACGGCCTTCAATTCCCGCGCGCTGGAAATTCTCGGCCTTCCGGAGGACGCCCTCCTGAAGGGAATGGATATCGAAGGATTGCCGGGCACCTTGGACTGCCATGCAGCGGCATGTTCGCGTTCGCCGACCGGCAAGCCGCGCGCCTCGCAGTTTGCGTTGCCCGACGGACGGATGATCTCGCTGACTTGCGCGCCCTCGAGAGAGGGAAGCTGGATCCTGAGCTACGAAGACATCTCGACGCTCATTCGCGTCGAAGACAGCCTGGCCGAGCAACATCACCGGTTCGACGCAGCCCTCAGCAACATGCCGCATGGGCTGTGCATGTTCGATTCGACGAAGAAGCTGATATTGTGCAACGCGTCCTACGCGCGGATGTACAATCTGCCCGATCGACTGACACAACCGGGAACGTCGCTCGCAGATATCCTGGCCTATCGGGCCCACGAGGGAAACGGTCCGGCCGACACCGCCACCTATTTCGACGTCGTCTTCGAAGCGACGGCACTCGGTGCTCCGGCCAGCCAGAACATCGCGCTCACCGACGGCCGCATCGTCAAAATCACCCACAATCCGATGCAGAACGGTGGATATGTGGCGACCCATGAGGACGTCACCAAGACCGTGCGGCTCGCCGAAGAGCTGCGCCGCCACCACGATCAGCTCGAAGTTACGGTGCGGAACCGCACAGCTGAGGTCGAGCGGCAGGCGCGTGAGCTGGAGCGGATGCTCGCGCAGGAACGAAACATCAACGAATTGCAGCGGCAGTTCGTGGCGATGGCCTCGCATGAGTTCCGCACCCCGCTCGCAATCATCGACGCTGCCGCCCAGCGGCTGCTGCGAAAAGGAGGCGCGGTCGAGCCCGGTTTCCTCAGCGAGAAGGTCGATCAGATCCGCGCATCGGTACACCGGATCGTCGATCTCATGGAGAGTATCCTGTCAGCCGGACGCCTCGATACCGGCACGATCGACATCAGTTACGGCGCCTGCGCGCTCAGATCATTGATCCGAAGCTGCTGCGAGCGGCAGTCGTCGATCTCGAAGACGCACAGCTTCGTGCTTGACGTAGACGGGCTGCCTGAGTTCATCGATGCCGATCCCCGCAGCTTGACCCAGGTCTTCACCAATCTGCTCTCCAATGCCGTCAAATACGCGCCCGGAACGTCCGAAATTCGCATTGCGGCATGGGAGGAGACCGGCAACGTCAAGGTTTCGGTCAGCGACGACGGGGTGGGGATCGATGCCGAAGACGTGCCCCGGCTGTTCCAGCGCTATTTCCGCGCCCGCACTTCGACCGGGATTGCCGGAACCGGTATCGGCCTCAACCTGGTGAAGCAGATCGTCGAGCTGCATCAGGGCTCGATAGAGGTGCAAAGCGCAAGAGGCTGTGGATCGACGTTCACCGTTACCCTTCCGATCAAGAGACATGGCGACGTTCCGGCGAACAATGATTGCGCGATCATTCAGGCCTCCTAAGCAGGGCTGACGGCTCGCGCTCGAACTGACGGCGCAGGATTGCTGTCCGGCATATCTACCCTATCCTTCTCGCAATAGAGGAGGACCATGCCATGGCTTTCATTCACACCCCCCATGCATCCGCCAGCGAGAAGACGACGTCGATGTATGCGTCGGCCGAGGCGAATTATGGTTATCTGCCGAACATGTATCGTGCCTTCGGCCACAGGCCGGAGGTGATGGAGTGCTGGGCGGCGCTGCTTGCGAGCATTCGCAACCATATGAGCCTCAGGCGCTATGAACTGGTGACGCTGGCGGCGGCCAAGGAGCTGAAATCCTCTTATTGCATGCTGGCGCACGGTTCGGTGCTGCTGCGCGAGGGGTTTACCAGCGACGGGCTGACGGCTGTCGTCAACGAGACGGAGAAGGCGCCGATCGATGCCGGCGAACGGGCGATCATGGCCTTCGCCGCCAAGGTGGCGCGCGACGCGACGTCGGTGACGCAGCAGGATATAGACGGGCTGAAGAAACACGGGCTGAGCGATGCCGAGGTCTTCGACGTCACGGCCGCGGCGGCGGCCCGGTGCTTCTTCTCGAAAATGCTGGATGCACTCGGTGCCGCACCCGACCACGCCTATATGGAACGGCTGGAGCCGAATGTGCGAAAGGCGCTCAGCGTCGGCCGGGAGGTCGAGAGGCCTCTTGCGCCTTCTCCATCGCGCGGCACATCGCAATGAGGGCGTAGGCGCCTACTCCTGCGGTTTGTCGGCAAAGTGCCGGATCGCAAACTCGGCGATATTCTGGCTCGCCCGATCGGCATCGTCGAGCAGCGAAGGAAACAACTGCCACTGGTGCGGCATGCCCGGCCAGACCTCGGTGGTGACGTTCACACCCGCCTGACGCGCCTTGTCGGCGAGCCGCAGCGTATCATCAAGCAGGGCCTCGCCGGAACCGACCTGCAGCAACAGCGGCGGAAAGCCCGTCAGGTCGGCATAAAGCGGCGATGCCTGGGGATCGGTCGGAGACTTTCGGCCGAGATAGGCCTTGCGCAAAGTCTCGATCCAGTCTTTGCCGACCAGCGGATCGCTTTCGGCATTCGATGTCATCGATCCGCCCGTCGCGGCAAGATCGGTGATGGGGCTGAGCGCAATGACGGCCGCCGGCAGCGCCTTTCCGACCTGCATCTGCCGCAGCACGGTCTCGATCGCGATGTTGCCGCCGGCGCCGTCTCCCGCCAAGACGATGTTGTCGTTGCGATAGCCATTGTCGAGAAGCCAGCGATAGGCCGTCAGCGCGTCGTTGATCTGCGCGGGATAGGTATATTCGGGCGTCAGCCGATAATCGATGAGAAGAACATCGCTGGACGCGGCCTTGGCGAGCGAGCCGGCAAGCAGGCTGTGCGTGCGGATGGAGCCGCTGGAGAAGCCGCCGCCATGAATATAGAGGATCACCCTTTCACCGATCGGGTGATGAAGGCGGGCGGGCCACATCAGTTCCGCATCGATGCCGTCGGCATCGACCTGCCGAAGCTGGATGCGGGTCGGCCCCGGCGTCGTCTCCATCAACGACTTGAAGGCGGTGCGGCGCTGCTGCAGGCTATCGGCGCCGGCAAAGTGATCCTTCCAGAGGCCGACGAGTTTTTCGACCTGCTCGCGCGAGGCCTGGCTTTGCGGCCCGACGTCCTGCCCGAACGCTGCCGAAGCCGATAGCATCAGCGCGGCCAAAGCGGGAAACAGATATTTGAGCCGCTTTGGCGTTCTTCGATTTGGCACAATCCGACCCTTCATCAACCTCTCCCGATGATGCTGGTGATGGCGGTATCTTTGGCCGCTTCGTCCAGCGGAGTCAAAAGGGGGACAAACGCAACCTTCGGCTTTTTCACGCCGCCGATGACCAGCCTGAGTCCGCCCGCACCAGGCCGATACAGCGCGCGCGGTGAGAGCCGCGGTGGCCCACCCCGTGCGGGCGCATCGGGCTATCGTGTCAAAAAAATCGACAATCCCTGCCGGCACGGCTTGCCATGCGACAGGCTTCCGTCAGAAATGAGTTCCCCACCCCCGGCGCTTCGGCTCGCGCTGGCATGAAGGATACCGATGACCACGATTTATCTTGCCGGCCCGGAAGTCTTTCTTCCCGATGCCATGCCCGTCATGGCCGAAAAACGCCGATTGGCGCGCCAGTTCGGTTTCGAACCGACCGGTCCCGGCAGCGACGAAAACCAGACGCCGGTGAAGCGGACGGCCGCAGAGATCTACGCGCGCAACGACGACGCCATGCGCCGGGCCGATATCTGCCTTGCCAACATCACACCGTTTCGGGGCGTCAGCGCCGACCCGGGCACGGTCTACGAAATCGGTTTCATGATCGCGCTCGGAAAATCGGTGTTCGCCTATACCAACCACCCCGACGACTATGGCCTGCGCGTTCGTTCGATCTGGTATGCGGGGCTGGAGATCGATGTCGCGAGCGGACGCCCGCGCGGACCGGATGGCATCGCGATCGAAAATCACGGCATGGCCGATAACCTGATGATCGACGGGGGCATCGAGGCGACGGGAGGCAAGGTATTCCGTGCGGCAGAGCTGCCGGAGGACCCTGCCCGCGACCTGACGATTTATTTTGAGGCGCTTCAGACGATCGCCAGCATGCGCGGATAGGAATTGAGCGTCTTTACTCCGCCCTGATCGCGTCGATGACCGCCCTGAAACCCGCCGACATGTGGCGGCGGCTCGGATAGTAGAGATAGAGCGGTTCCTCCGGCTGGCACCAGTCGTCAAGCACCTGGATCAGCTCGCCGCCGGCAACGGCTTTTTCGACACGGGGCTCCCAGATATAGGCAAGACCGACGCCGCCGAGCGCTGCCTGCATCATCAGTTCGTGATCGTCGAGCGACAGCGGTCCGGTCGGCTGAAAGCTCACCGTCTGGCCGTCCTTCTCGAATTCCCAGGCATAACGCGCACCTGATGGAAACATGTTCTGGATGCAGAGATGGCCCTTGAGTTCGTGGGGCGTCGCCGGTTTCGGCCGGCTCTCGAAATAGGCGGGCGAACCGACCACGACCAAGCGGATCCGGGGCTTGATGCGTAGCGCGATCATGCCCTCGGTGACGCGCTCGCCGAAACGGATGCCTGCATCGAAACCCTCCTTGACGATATCGACCAGCCTGTCGGTCGCGTTGATCTCCAGCTGCAAATTCGGATTGCGCTGGAGCAACGGGGCAATGATGCGGCCGATGACGAAGGGACCGATCGAATTCGGCACGTTGATCCTCACCTTGCCGAAGGGCGTGTCGCGGTAACGGTTCAGCGCATCGAGCGCCGCCGCCATTTCCCCGAAGGCCGGATCGAGATGGGAGATCAGGAGTTCGCCGGCTTCGGTCAACGACACGCTGCGTGTCGTGCGGTTGAGCAGACGGATGCCGATCCGGTCCTCGAGATTGAGCACGGCATGGCTGACGGCAGAGGCAGTGACGCCCCGCTCCTCCCCCGCCTTGCGGAAGCTCTTGTGCCGCGCCACCGCCGCGAAGGCCGCAAGTTCGGAGAGTTCGGTCGCGCGCATTGCTGAATTTCAATCATCATAGTTTCGAGAATAACAAATCTTATACATCAGCAGATTTTCGGTCAAATTCATCCCGTCAGCACAGAGATGCTGGCGCCCATACAGTCGAACAATCCAAGAGGAATTCGTCATGAAAATCTGGTTCATCACCGGTGCATCCCGCGGCTTCGGCGCGCTGATGACCAAGGAAGCGCTGGCAGCCGGCGATGGCGTCATCGCCACCGCCCGCAATCCAAAGACAGTGACCGAGCAGTTCGGCGATCATCCGAACCTCATTGCCGTCGCCCTCGACGTTACCAATGAGGCGCAGGCGAAAGAGGCTGCGGCTGCCGGCATCGCCCGCTTCGGCCGCATCGATGTTCTCGCCAACAATGCCGGCTACGGGCTGCTCGGCGCTGTCGAGGAGGCCACGGCCGAAGAGATCGAAAGGCTTTATGCCACGAACGTCTTTGGTCTCCTGAAGGTGACACGCGCCGTACTGCCCTATATGCGCCGCCAGCGCTCCGGCCATGTCCTGAACTTCTCCTCGATCGGCGGTTATTTCGGCTATCCCGGCTGGGGTGTCTACGGCTCGACGAAATTCGCCGTCGAGGGGCTGTCGGAATCGATGGCCGCCGAACTCGAACCCTTCGGCATCAAAGTGACGATCATCGAGCCCGGCTTCTTCCGCACGGACTTTCTGTCCGACACGTCGCTGGCGGTGAGCCCGGCTTCGATCGCCGACTACGAAGGCACGCCGGCCGGCAACATGCGCAATTTCGCCGCCGCCGCCAACCATGCCCAGCCCGGCAACCCCGCCAGGCCCGCCGCCGGCATCATGACGATGGTCAATTCGCCTAACCCGCCGCTACGCATGCCGTTCGGCAGCGACACGGTGGCGATGATCGAAGCGCAGCATGCCAGCGTCGAAAAAGAACTTGCTGCCTGGCGCGAACTCGCCCTCTCCACGGATTTTGCAAGCGAAACGACGGCTGTGGCCTGAAGAGGCAAAACCGATGCCGCCGATGCATCCACATTTCCGGATGCGGCGGCGGCACATCTTGACGCAGGAAGGACGCCTTGCGGCAAATTGGCATTCGCTCTCGCCGCGTGCCGACGCCGATCTCGGAAACGATCCTGTGGTGACGCAGTTGGAGCGGGAAAACCGGCGCGACAGCTGATGGCAAGGAAAAGGCGGCCAGGGCCTGGCCGCCCTCCTTTACTTTCCGACTTGCTCGGCCCAGTTCGGCGCCTTGCCGCCGCCGTCGAGGAAGGTCATCGCCACGGTCGCCACGAGGGGCGAGGCGAAGGTCTCGTAGTGGGTGAGATCGGGCAGGATCGCCAGCCGGTTCTTCGACATGTTCTCCCGCGTCCAGCCCGCGTCGCGCAGACCGCCGCCGAGCTTGTGATAGAAGTCGATCATGTGCTCTGGGCGGATCATGTCGGCATCGCCGTAGATCAGCATGACAGGCATCGTGAGCTTGGCAACAGCATCGCTATAATCGATGGGTTTGCGCATCAGCGCCCCCATGGCGTCGAGCAGCTTGGGAAATTCGGAAACGTCGGGCGCCACCGCCTTGTAGGAGAGGAACATCGGCGTGTCCTTCATCATCTCGGCCATACCGGCGCCGACGGCCGCCTGCTGCGGCAGCATCTCCGGGAAGAAGCCGTTCTGAGCATAGGGCGCCGAGAGGATCACCAGCCGGCGGACGCGATCGGGCGCATTCGCTGCCATATTCAGCGCCACCCCGCCACCGAACGAATAGCCGAAGACGTCGACCTTGTCGTAGCCGAGCTGCTTTACCAGGATCGCGAGATCGGCGCCGATATCCGGAAGCTCGATCGGCCGATTGCCGAGCGGCGTGCGGCCATGGCCCTGGAGATCGACGGCGATCACCTGCCGGTGATCGGTGAAAACAGGCATGACAGGCGTGAACATCTCGATCTGCCCGAGGCCGCCGTGCAGCAGCAGCAGCGGTTCGCCCTCGCCGCGGATCTCATAATAATAATCGATGCCGTTGACCGGCACGCTTCCCTTCCTGATGATCGGTGCTGCTGCCTTGTCTTCGATAGAAGGCGCGCCGGCGCCTGCCATATCGGGCGCGGCCAGGAAGGCGGCCGCGGTTGCGATCATCGATATCAGCCTCATCTTCGACATGTTCCTTGCTCCATGTTTGCATCGATACCGCAAGGACGGCAGTGGCGATCATTTTCCGACACTCTGTTTCGAAATTTCTGCCAACCGCCTTTATGCCATTTCTATATTTTCGCCCCTCGCCCCGAATGGATTTCCTATCGCGGCCGGCAGTAGACTCTCGCCATCACTACAAAGGTCAATTGCCATGCGAAATATCTCCGCCTTCCACCCTCTCCGCCCACGCAGGATCAGGCGCGGCGGCCGGCAGATGCGTGAAAAGCGCACCGCCTGGGTGTTGATCGTCTTCAGCGTTCTGCTCGCCTGCGTCGAAGTTTACATCGTCTACGCCGCGCTCTGAGCCTTTCCACGCGCGGTTCCGCGCCGGCAAAACGCAGACTGGCCGAACGGCCGATTTCCAACTTTTCTTTAACCGGCTTGCTGGTAAAATCTCGGCGCAGAGACTTCAGACAGCACGAGACCGATGCCGAAACCGAATTTCCGCTTCACCCATTACGATCTTAAAGAACAACGCGCCGGAACGATCGTCGAGGTGTCGTTGAATGCGGTGAACAATGTGCGGCTGATGACGGCGCCGAACTTCCAGCGTTTTACCGAGGTTCTCGATTTCAAATATATCGGTGGCGTGGCGCGCAAATCGCCGGTCAAGCTCGCCGTTCCCGAAAGCGGTCACTGGCATGTCGTCGTCGACATGGAAGGTCATCACGGGCTGGCGGAATCCACCGTCAAGGTGATCGCCGCGCCAGCCAATCAGAAGACGCCGCGGCCCTCCTGACGTTCAGACGGCTCAGCGCGGATTGCGCTCCTTGCGAAGCTTCGCCCACCATTCCAGCCGCTTGCGGATGTCGCGTTCGAAACCGCGTTCCGGCGGATCGTAGAAGGTCTGGCGGCCCATTTTCTCCGGAAAATAATCCTGGCCGGAAAAGGCGTCCGGCTCGTCATGGTCGTAGCGATAACCCTCGCCATAGCCCTCGCCCTTCATCAGCTTGGTCGGCGCATTGAGGATGTGCTTGGGCGGCAGCAGCGAGCCGTTCTGCTTGGCGGCCTGGCTGGCGGCCTTGAAAGCCGTGTAGACGGCATTGGATTTCGGCGCGGTGGCGAGATAGACGCAGGCTTGGGCCAGAGCCAATTCCCCTTCCGGCGAGCCGAGATACTCATAGGCGTCCTTGGCGGCATTGCAGATCACCAGCGCCTGCGGATCGGCAAGACCGATATCCTCCACCGCCATGCGCACCAGCCGCCGGCCGAGATAGAGCGGATCCTCGCCGGCATCGAACATGCGGGCGAGATAATAGAGGGCGGCGTCGGGGTCCGAGCCGCGCACGGATTTATGCAGCGCCGAGATCAGATTGTAGTGGCCGTCCTGCGCCTTGTCATAGACCGGAGCGCGGCGCTGGACGATGCGCGTCAGGCCTTCGGTGTCGAAGGTCTCGCCTTCGCGCGCAGCGCGCCAGACCTCTTCGGCGAGCGTCAGCACCGCGCGGCCGTCGCCGTCGGCCATACGGATCAGGCTGGCGCGCGCTTCCTCCTTCAGCGGCAGCGGCTTCTGCTCGATCGCCTCGGCGCGCTTCAGCAATTCTTCCAGGCTTTCCTCGTCATGCGACTTGAAGGTCAGCACTCGAGCGCGCGACAAAAGAGCGGCATTGAGCTCGAAGGACGGGTTTTCGGTGGTGGCGCCGACGAGGATGACGGTGCCATCCTCCATGACGGGCAGGAAGCTGTCCTGCTGGGCGCGGTTGAAACGATGGATCTCGTCGACGAAGAGCAGCGTCTGACGGCCGTCCATGCGGCGTAGGCGGGCAGTCTCGAACACCTTCTTCAGGTCGGCGACGCCGGAAAAGATTGCCGAGATCTGCTCGAAGGCCAGCCCCGCCTCGCCGGACAGCAGCCGCGCCACCGTCGTCTTGCCGGTGCCGGGCGGACCCCAGAAGATCATCGAGCCGAGCGAACCACTCTCGATCATCCGCTTCAGCACGCCATCCTCACCGGTCAGATGTTCCTGACCGGTGACGTCGGAAAGCGTCTTCGGCCGCAACCGGTCGGCAAGCGGTCGCTTGGCGGCCACCTCTTCCGGAACGCGCGGCGCGAAGAGATCGTTGCTCATCGGAAGAATTGCCGGATGCGCTGACCGTCGCGCTCGATCTCCACCCGCCACAGGCCGGGGTCGCTCTCGGCGATCTCGGAAAGCTCGCTGGTGGTCTTCACATCGGTCCCGTTGATCGAGATGATGATATCCTTCGGCTCGAAACCGAGACGGGCGGCGGGCGAATCCTCCTTCACCTCGGATACCACGACGCCTGCAGATTCCGGCGGCATGCGCAGTTCGTCGGCGACACGCGGCGACAGGTTCTCAACGACGGCGCCGCTAAAGGGGGTGCGCCCGCCGATCGTGCGCTGATCTCGCGGCGAGGTTTCCGGGGCGCGATCGAGCGTCAGCGGCAGTTGCGCCTCGCGGCCGTTCTCGACGACAGTGAGATTGACCGACTTGCCGAGACCGGCCGTCGTCAGCCGGTAAAGCAGCGCATCCGGATGTTCGACAGAAATACCGTCGACCGCGGTGACGATTTCGCCGGCCTTCAGCCCGGCCTTGGCGGCCGGGCCGCCTTCCGAAACCTTGACGACGAGCGCGCCGCGAACCTTGTTCAGCCCCAGCGCCTCAGCGACTTCGGAAGTCACGGCATCGAAGCTGGCGCCGACATAGGGCCGCTCGAAGGATTTGACGCCGGCATCGGCCGAGGCGAGGAAGACCTTGACGAGATTGGCGGGGATGGCGAAGCCGATGCCGTTCGAGCCGCCACCGCGCGAGAAGATCGCGGTGTTGATGCCGATCAGCTCGCCTTTCATATTCATCAAGGCGCCGCCGGAATTGCCGGGATTGATCGAGGCATCGGTCTGGATGAAGAAGCCGAACTCGTTCCTGACCACCTGGTTGCGGGCAAGTGCGGAGACGATACCGCTCGTCACCGTCTGGCCGACGCCGAAGGGATTGCCGATCGCCAGCACGAGATCGCCGACCTCGACCGCATCGGAATTGCCGATCGGCAATGTCGGGAAACTTTCCTTGGTGTCGATCTTCAGCACGGCAAGATCGACACGATCGTCCCGCAGCACCACTTTGCAGGGGAATTCGCGCCCATCAGGCAGCGCAACCTTGATGTCGTCGGCGCCTTCGACGACGTGATTGTTGGTCACAACTGTGCCGTTTGCCTCGACGATGACGCCGGAACCGAGCGAGGACTGCTTCTCCGAGCGGTTCGGCATCTGCTGGCCGAAGAACTGCTCGAAGAAGGGATCGCCGGCAAAAGGCGACTGCCGCCGGACGGTCTTTTCCGCATAGACATTGACGACGGCGCCCGACGTCTGTTTGACGAGCGGCGCGAAAGAGAGCTGCATCTGCATCTGGCTCTCGGGCACGGTCTTTGCCGTCTGCGCATTGGCCGCAGCCGGCAGAGCGAGCATAAGAGCGAGTAGCGAGACGGAGGCGCGCTTGAACAGGCCTTGCATGGGTATCCCTTTTGAATCCTCTTGTGGATCGTTTTAGAGCATGATGCCGAAAAGTGTGAGCGGTTTTCGGACGACATCATGCTCTAACTATTTAATGCGAACAGCATTCAGATTTCAGGTCGAACCGGCCTAAAATCATCCTGTTCTGCGGCCCGACGCTAGAAAGGAAAGAGGGCGGAAGCATGGAAGAATAAGGCAGACATGTTCCCGCGAGACTTCACTGGAAGTCTTTGCGAATTCGATTCAGGAAGACCGGCCATGCAACTGATATCAAAAGCCAAAATCTGGGCGAAGTCACTGAAGCGTGACATCGTCGCCCTATGGCTTGCTGCGCGCGATGCCAGGGTGCCCTGGTATGCAAAAGCAGTGGCGGGCGCCGTCGCGGCCTATGCCCTGTCGCCGGTCGATCTCATCCCGGATTTCGTTCCCGTGCTCGGCTATCTCGACGATCTCGTCATCGTACCGCTCGGCATCCTGCTGGCGACGCGGCTTGTTCCGCCCGACTTGATGCGCGAGCTTCGCGAAGAAGCCGCAAGACGCATCGAACGCCCTTCCGGCCGGAGCGGCCTGATCTTCATCCTTGTCGTCTGGCTTGCCTGCATCATCTTCCTGGCTCTGGCAGTGCGCAAGCTGGTCTGATCGGCGGCAAGGAGACTTTGAATGATGACAACCAGAGCAATGACGGTAGCCCTTGGTTTTGCAGCTGCAATCTTCGCGTCGGACATGGCGCAGGCGGCAAGCTTCGACTGCGATGCGAAAGAATTGAAGCCGGACGAAAAGACGATCTGCGACAACCGCGCCCTCAACGATGCCGACGTGAAGATGGCGACGACCTTCGAGCTGCTGTCCGGCCTGCTGGCCATGGGCTCACGCGGGACATTGCAGGACGAGCAGACGGCCTGGCTGAAGAAGCGGCAGGAATGCGGGGCGGATGCCGCCTGCCTCAAGGCCGCCTATGAGGAGCGGCTGAAGCAGCTCGGCGAGACCTATAAAAACATCAACCGGCCGCTTTGAAAGCGACCGGTCGACAGAGCAGTTGATAGATTCGAGCAGTTAGCGGGCGTTCAGATCGCGCACAGCACCGCGATCGGCGCTCGTTGCGAAAGCGGCATAGGCCTTCAGCGCCGTGGTGACGTTGCGCTTGCGGACTTCTGTGGGATGCCAGCCCTTGCCATCCTGCTCGGCGCGGCGGGCGGCAAGCTCGGCTTCGCTGACGCGCAGGCTGATGGTGCGGTTCGGGATGTCGATGTCGATCATGTCGCCTTCGCGCACCAGGCCGATCGTGCCGCCATTGGCCGCTTCCGGCGAGACATGGCCGATCGAGAGGCCGGAGGTGCCGCCGGAGAAGCGGCCATCGGTGATCAGCGCACAGGCCTTGCCGAGGCCCTTCGACTTCAGATAGCTCGTCGGATAGAGCATTTCCTGCATGCCGGGGCCGCCCTTCGGGCCCTCATAGCGGATGACGACGACATCGCCGGCCTTTATTTCGTTTGCGAGGATCGCCTTCACCGATGCATCCTGGCTTTCGAAAACGCGGGCCGGACCGGAGAATTTCAGGATCGATTCATCGACACCGGCGGTCTTGACGATGCAGCCGTCGACCGCGAGGTTGCCCTTGAGCACGGCAAGGCCGCCGTCTTTCGAGAAAGGATGCTCGACCGAACGGATGACGCCGTTCTGGCGATCCGTGTCGAGATCGTCCCAGCGGGCTTCCTGGCTGAAGGCGACCTGGGTGGGGATGCCGCCGGGAGCGGCGCGATAGAAATTACGGACGGTGTCGCTGTTGGTGCGGGTGATGTCCCAGCGGTCGATGGCGTCGCCCAGCGTCTCGGCATGCACGGTCGGGCAATCGCGGTTCAGCAGCCCGCCCTTGTCGAGTTCTCCGAGGATCGACATGATGCCGCCGGCGCGGTGGACGTCTTCCATATGCACATCGCTCTTGGCGGGCGCGACCTTCGACAGGCACGGCACACGGCGCGACAGCGCGTCGATATCGGCCATGGTGAAATCGATCTCGCCTTCATGGGCGGCGGCCAGGATATGCAGGACGGTGTTGGTCGAACCGCCCATGGCGATGTCGAGCGCCATGGCATTCTCGAAGGCCTGCTTGGAGGCGATGGTGCGCGGCAGCGCCGTGACATCGTCCTGCTCGTAATAGCGGCGGGCGAGATCGACGACCAGGTGACCGGCCTCGACGAAGAGCCGCTTGCGGTCGGCATGGGTGGCAAGCGTCGAACCGTTGCCGGGCAGCGACAGGCCGAGCGCTTCCGTCAGGCAGTTCATCGAATTGGCGGTGAACATGCCGGAGCAGGAACCGCAGGTCGGACAGGCCGAGCGCTCGATGGTCTGGACGTCCTCGTCGCTGATCTTGTCGTCGGCCGCGGCGACCATGGCATCGACCAGGTCGAGCGCATGTTTCTTGCCGTGCAGCACGACCTTGCCCGCTTCCATCGGACCGCCGGAGACGAAGACCGTGGGGATGTTGAGGCGCAGCGAGGCCATCAGCATGCCGGGGGTGATCTTGTCGCAGTTGGAGATGCAGACCATGGCGTCGGCGCAATGGGCATTGACCATATATTCGACGCTGTCGGCGATCAGCTCGCGCGACGGCAGCGAATAGAGCATGCCGTCATGGCCCATGGCGATGCCGTCGTCGACGGCGATGGTGTTGAATTCCTTGGCGACGCCGCCGGCCGCCTCGATTTCGCGGGCGACGAGCTGGCCGAGATCCTTGAGGTGCACGTGGCCGGGCACGAACTGTGTGAAGGAATTCACCACCGCGATGATCGGCTTGCCGAAATCCGAATCCTTCATGCCCGTGGCGCGCCAAAGGCCGCGCGCGCCTGCCATGTTGCGGCCGTGGGTCGTGGTTCTGGAACGGTAAGCTGGCATCGGTGTTTTCCTCGACGTGTCGGAAATGATCAGGCGAAGCGAAGCGGCATGAAGCCTGCGGGCCGGGCGAACGCTGCCTTTTGCAATTGTCCTAATCCAATCGACAGGGGCTGTCACTACCGGCAAGGTCAAATCCGGTACGCTGCGGAGGGAGCACCTTGAGCGCCATCGAAGATATACGGTTCGGCGCGAGGTTTGGTTACAGCCTATTCCATCACAGCCGAACACAAAAAATTGGCTTCCCGTCGTCGAGATTCGAGGCATAGCTAATCCGAACATGCGGGCGGTTCGTTTAAGAACTATATTCAAGAAATCCGCCCTGGAGGTTTCGACATGCCAAGCTATCGCCCCCCGAAGATCGCCTCGTCGGAGATCACGCCGCGCCAGATCTATATGCGCCGCCGGGAATTCCTCGGCGCTGCAACGCTCGGCGCCATGGCGCTTTATGGCGCCGGCAAGGCGAGCGCGGCCGCCCTTTCGGCCGTCGAGAGCAAGTATAAGGTCGACGAGAAGCCGACGCCGCTCAAGGACGTCACCACCTACAACAATTTTTATGAGTTCGGCCTCGACAAGGGCGATCCCGCAGCGAATTCCGGCGATTTCAAGCCGCTGCCCTGGACGGTCAAGGTCGACGGCATGGTTAACAAACCAGGCACCTTCGACCTCGAGGCGCTGATGAAGGAATTCCCGATCGAGGAGCGCACCTATCGGATGCGCTGCGTCGAGGCCTGGTCGATGGTCATTCCTTGGGACGGCTTTCCGCTGGCATCGCTCCTCGACAAGGTGGAACCGCTCGGCAGCGCCAAATACGTCGCCTTCGAAACCGTCGTGCGGCCGGAGGAAATGCCGGGGCAGAAGGGTTTCTTCCAGTCACTCGACTGGCCTTATGTCGAGGGTCTGCGGCTCGACGAAGCGCGTCACCCGCTGACGCTCCTTGCCGTCGGGCTCTATGGCGAAACGCTGCCGAACCAGAACGGCGCGCCGATCCGCTTGGTCGTGCCATGGAAATACGGCTTCAAGGGCATCAAGTCGATCGTCAGGATCACCCTCACCGACCAGCAGCCGAAGAATACCTGGCAGGTGACCAATCCGCAGGAATACGGCTTCTACGCCAACGTCAATCCTGCCGTCGACCATCCACGCTGGAGCCAGGCGAGCGAGCGGCGCATCGGCGAAAGCGGCTTCTTCGGCGCGAGCCGCCGCCCCACCCTGCCCTTCAACGGCTATGCCGACGAGGTGGCGAGCCTTTATGCCGGCATGGACCTGAAGGCGAATTTCTGATGGCAGAATTGTCGCTCGCCATCCCGAAACGTTGGCAACCCGCCTCCGTCTGGCTGCTTTATGTCGCGGGCCTGCTGCCGGCCGCCTGGACCTTCTATCTCGGCGCGACCGATCAGCTCGGCGCCGACCCGGTCAAGACCTTCGAGCTCTTCCTCGGCATCTGGACGATCCGCTTCCTGATCGCGACCCTTGCCGTCTCGCCGGCCCGAGAGCTGTTCGGCTGGAACTATCTGCGCTACCGCCGCGCGCTCGGCCTGCTGACCTTCTACTACGCGCTGATGCACTTCACCGTCTACATGGTGCTCGACCAGGCGATGGATATCCAAGCCGTCATCAACGACGTGCTGAAGCGCCCTTTCATCATGTTCGGCATGGCGGCGCTGGCGATGCTCATTCCGCTGGCGGTGACATCCAATAACTTCTCGATCCGCCGCCTCGGCGCGAACTGGAACCGGCTGCACCGCCTCGTCTACATCATCGCCGCCAGCGGAGCGCTGCATTTTGCCCTCTCGACCAAGATCCTCGATCTCGAACAATATATTTACGTTGGGCTGATCATCGCGCTCATCCTCTACCGTTCCTGGCGGCCGATCGCCCGCAGCCGGAAGAAGGCACAAGGCGGGCCGCGCGGCCGGCCCGTGGGCTCATTAGCTTCGCGACAATCAGTTTAACGCCGCTCAGGCGAAGATGGCCTATGTGCGGGATCAAAAGCATAGGCCGCAGCTATCCCGATCGCGTAAGCCAAAATATTCCAAGGCGAGAAGACCCGCCCAAGCAGTAAGGCTCCGGCAGTCGTCAGTCGAAATGCATCGAGCCCGGGTGTGTGGTAGAGCCGGAAGAATTCAACGCAGATGGCAACCGCCAGCGCCAACGCTGCAATTCCTGCGGGCGGCATTCTTGCTGTGAGAGCTGTAACGGCAAGCGCCAGCAGGACATAAACCATGGATCCCCAAAGCAGCGATCCACCATATTTGACGAGGAAGAAGGGTAGACCGGCTGCATAGCCGAAGCGTCTGAGCGTCAAACCAAAAACAATGATGAGCAGCAGGGCTGCGAAGCGTCGGGCTTGCATGCGCCCGAGCATATGTCGAAAGACACCTTTCACGCTGCGACTGTCGGCTGATTGATCATCGCCTCGATATTGTAACCGTCGGGATCCAGTACGAAGCAGGCGTAATAATCGGGCGCGTATTCCGGGCGTGGGCCGGGAGCGCCGTTATCCCCGGCGCCGGCTTCGAGTGCGGCGTGATGGAAGGCATCGACCTCGGCCTTGCTGCGCGCCCTGAAAGCGACGTGAATCCGGGTCAGAGGCGGCGGGCTATCGGCCTGCTGGATCTCGAACAGGCAGCCATCGCCGATCTCGAAGGCCCAGAAGACGTTCTCCTTACCGAAGGTAAGCTTGTAACCCAGGGGTAAGAACGCTTTTTCGTAGAAGAGCTTGCTCTTCGACAAATCACCCACCGCGACGGTTATGTGGTCGATCATGGCGCTGCTCACTCATCAAAAACGCCGGCACAAACGAAAAAGCCGGGCGCAAGGCCCGGCTTTCCAGCTTTCCGAAATCGGAAAATCTTAGGCAGCGACGGCCTGCTCTTCGGCAGCGACGCGGGCCTTGTCGGCTGCGCCCTTGGCATAGGTGTCGCGATCAACGAATTCGACAACGGCCATAGCGGCATTGTCGCCCTGGCGGAAGCCGGCCTTCATGATGCGCAGGTAACCGCCGTTGCGGGTGGCGTAACGCGTTGCGATCGTGTCGAACAGCTTCGAAACGACGGCGGCGTCGCGGATCTGCGAAATCGCCTGACGGCGAGCGTGCAGGTCGCCGCGCTTGCCGAGCGTGACGAGCTTCTCGACGATCGGACGGATTTCCTTGGCCTTCGGCAGGGTCGTGACGATCTGCTCGTGGGTAATCAGCGAAGCCGCCATGTTGGCGAACATCGCCTTGCGGTGGCTTGCAGTTCTATTCAGCTTGCGGCCGGCTTTACCATGGCGCATTGCTATTCTCCTTTAATGCAGGTGCCCTTACACTAAGTGGGCCTGCCGTTTCCTGGCACATGCAGGCGATCGGCCTGCTGTTTGACGGGGAAAGGCAGTCGAAAGAGCCTGCCTTTTGTTTTCTCAATACTGGTCTTCGTAACGCTTGGCGAGATCTTCGATGTTCTCGGGCGGCCATGCCGGCACTTCCATGCCGAGGTGCAGGCCCATGGAAGCGAGAACTTCCTTGATTTCGTTCAGCGACTTGCGACCAAAATTCGGTGTGCGGAGCATTTCTGCTTCGGTCTTCTGAATGAGGTCGCCGATGTAGACGATGTTGTCGTTCTTCAGGCAGTTTGCCGAACGGACCGACAGTTCGAGTTCGTCCACCTTCTTCAGGAGAGCCGGGTTGAAAGCGAGTTCGGTGACTGCTTCCTCTTCGGTTTCCTTCTGCGGCTCGTCGAAGTTGACGAAGACGCCAAGCTGATCCTGGAGAATGCGCGCCGCGAAAGCGACGGCGTCTTCGCCGGTGATCGAGCCATCGGTTTCGATGGTCATGTTCAGCTTGTCGTAGTCGAGAACCTGTCCTTCGCGGGTATTTTCAACCTTGTAGGACACCTTCTTGACCGGCGAATAAAGGCTGTCGACCGGGATGAGACCGATCGGAGCATCTTCCGCACGATTGCGTTCGGCCGGAACGTAGCCCTTGCCGTTGTTGACGGTGAATTCCATGCGGATTTCGGCGCCCTCGTCGAGCGTGCAGATCACATGCTCGGGGTTGAGGATTTCGATATCGCCGACCGTCTGGATGTCGCCAGCCGTAACAACGCCCGGACCCTGCTTGCGCACGACCATGCGCTTTGCGTCGTCGCCATCCATCTTGATGGCGATTTCCTTGATGTTGAGCACGATGTCCGTGACGTCTTCGCGGACGCCCGGAATCGAGGAGAATTCATGCAGTACGCCGTCGATCTGCACCGCCGTGACGGCGGCACCGCGCAGCGAGGAGAGCAGAACGCGACGCAGCGCGTTGCCGAGGGTGAGGCCGAAGCCGCGCTCCAGCGGTTCGGCAACGAGCGTCGCCCTGGTGCGCGAGCTCGAAGAGAACTCCACCTTGTTCGGCTTGATCAGTTCCTGCCAGTTCTTCTGAATCATGAGTTTGCCTTCCGTTCGTTGCCACCATCCAATCGTGGCAACCGAGCTTGAAAACCACCGGGAGCGCGAAGGCGCTCACCGGTGACGATAGCGATGATCAGACGCGGCGCTTCTTGCGCGGACGGCAGCCATTGTGCGGGATCGGGGTCACGTCGCGGATGGACGTGATCATGAAACCCGCAGCCTGGAGCGCGCGCAGAGCCGATTCACGACCCGAACCCGGGCCGCAGACTTCGACTTCCAGCGACTTCATGCCGTGCTCCTGGGCCTTCTTGGCGCAGTCTTCGGCAGCGATCTGGGCGGCGAACGGGGTCGACTTGCGCGAGCCCTTGAAGCCCTTGGCGCCAGCCGACGACCAGGCGATCGCATTGCCCTGCGCATCGGTGATGGTGATCATCGTGTTGTTGAAGGTCGAGTTGACGTGAGCGACACCCGACGAGATATTCTTGCGCTCGCGACGGCGAACGCGGACGGCTTCCTTAGCCATGCTATTCCTTTCGTTGATCTCTTCACCGCCGTAATACCAGCGGCTACACCGGAACGGCGCCTATATGGTCCCGCTCCAAACTCAAAAGAGGCCGGCGCAGACCGCCAGCCCCCTCATCCCGGTTTCCCGGAAATTACTTCTTCTTACCAGCGATTGCCTTTGCCGGGCCCTTGCGGGTGCGGGCATTGGTGTGCGTGCGCTGACCGCGGACCGGAAGGCCGCGGCGATGACGCAGGCCGCGGTAGCAGCCGAGGTCCATCAGGCGCTTGATGTTCATCGCGGTATCGCGACGAAGATCACCCTCGACCTGATAGTCACGGTCGATGGCTTCGCGGATCTGAAGGACTTCGGCGTCCGTCAGCTGATGCACACGGCGTTCAGCCGGGATACCGACCTTCTCGACGATTTCCTGTGCGAATTTCGGACCGATCCCGTGAATGTAGGTCAGCGCGATGACAACGCGCTTTGCAGTCGGGATGTTGACGCCAGCGATACGTGCCACGCCTGTTCTCCTTGCATTCCAGTTGCCATCCGGCAAGTGGGCTTCGTTATGCGGTCTTTGGAACCGCTCGTTCAGATTTACGTCCGCAACATGTCAAAACGACCGCACCCGGACTTCCCTGGGAAATCCGCGCCGATCGCATGGAATGTCGCGAGTTGGCGCGGTGTTTAGCGGAATCAGTGCTGAAAAGCAACCGCTCCGCCAAGTTTATTTTCAAAGCCTTAAAGCTTGGAAAGAATGATTTCGACCTCGGCTGTCACCTGGTCGATCTCCGCCATGCCGTCGACGGACTTGAGTTTGCCCTTGGCATAGTAGTAGCCGATCAGCGGCGAGGTTTCCTTGTAGTAGACCTCGAGACGCTTGATCATCGTCTCGGCGTTGTCGTCAGGACGACGCTTGAAGTGAGTCGAACCGCACTTGTCGCACACGCCTTCCTCGACCGGAACCTTGTCCGTGTCATGATAGACAGTGCCGCACTGAGCGCAGGTGTAGCGGCCATCCACGCGGCGGACGAGCTCCTGGTCGTCGACGCGAAACTCGATAACCACCGAAAGGTCGAGTCCCTTGGCTTTGAGCATCGCCTCGGTGGCGTCCGCCTGGACCAACGTCCTCGGAAAGCCATCGAGAATGAAACCGTCGGCGCAATCGGGCTGATCGATTCGCTCGGAAACGATGGCGATGACGATCTCATCCGAGACAAGCTTGCCGGCGTCCATGACGGCCTTCGCCCGCTTGCCGACTTCCGTACCGGCATTGACCGCCGCACGCAGCATATCGCCCGTGGAAAGCTGCGGAATGCCGTGCTTTTCCACGATCCGCTGGGCTTGGGTTCCCTTACCCGCGCCCGGCGGCCCCAAAAGGATAAGTCTCATCGCCCCCTCTTTCCTCCACGCAGCTTCGATTTCTTGATCAGGCCTTCGTATTGCTGCGCGATCAGGTGACCCTGGATCTGTGCAACCGTATCAAGAGTTACGCTAACCACGATCAAAAGCGAAGTCCCACCAAGGGATAATGGAATGCCGGTTTGCGACACCAAGATCTCCGGAAGGATGCAGACGAAGACGAGATAGATCGCGCCGATCACCGTGATGCGGGTCAGCACGTAGTCGATATATTCGGCGGTGCGCTCACCCGGACGGATGCCGGGAATGAAGCCGCCGTGCTTCTTCAGATTGTCGGCCGTATCCTTCGGATTGAAGACGATGGCCGTGTAGAAGAAGGCGAAGAAGGCGATCAGTGCCGCGTAGAGCACCATGTAGAGCGGCTGACCATGGCCGAGCGCCGCAACGATCGACGTTGCCCAGGCCGGCATCGCGGTGGTGCTGGCAAAGCCCGCAATCGTTGCCGGCAGCAGCAGCAGCGACGACGCGAAAATCGCCGGGATGACGCCCGAGGTGTTGAGCTTCAGCGGCAGATGCGAGGTGTCGCCCTGGAACATGCGGTTGCCGACCTGGCGCTTCGGATACTGGATCAGCAGCCGGCGCTGCGCACGTTCGACGAAGACGATGACGCCGATGACGCCGATCGCGACGAGAATGACGAGCAGGATCAGCGGCGTCGACAGCGCGCCGGTGCGGCCAAGTTCGAGCGTGCCCGCCAGAGCCGAGGGAAGACCGGCGGCGATGCCGGCGAAGATGATCAGCGAAATGCCGTTGCCGATGCCGCGCGAGGTGATCTGCTCGCCGAGCCACATCAGGAACATCGTGCCGCCGAGCAGCGTCAGGACGGTGGAAACACGGAAGAACAAGCCCGGCTCGACGACGAGGCCCTGGCCACTCTCGAGACCGGCGGCGATGCCGTAAGCCTGCAACGCACCCAGAATGACGGTGCCGTAGCGGGTGTACTGGTTGATGATCTTGCGCCCCTGCTCGCCTTCCTTCTTCAGGTTTTCGAGCGCCGGCACGACCGAGGTCATCAGCTGCACGATGATCGAGGCGGAGATGTAAGGCATGATGCCGAGCGCGAAGATCGCCATGCGCTCGACGGCGCCGCCGGAGAACATGTTGAAAAGGCCGAGAATGCCGCCTGCCTGGCCGCGGAAAGCCTGGGCATAGGCTTCGGGATTGAGACCCGGAAGCGGAATATGGGTGCCGAGCCTGTAGACGAGGAGAGCTGCCAGTGTGAACCACAGGCGCTTCTTCAAATCCTCGGCTTTGGCAAAGGTCGAAAAATTGAGGTTGGATGCCAATTGTTCCGCTGCAGAAGCCATGCGATTCTCCGCGCTACCAATTCCGACCGTCTCTGGGGGATAGGCCGGCCCCGGAATCAGTATGAAAATTATTCAAAACCGGGCTTGGAACGGATTGCAGCGCAACCCCATGCCTCACCCTTGTTTCCAGTCTTACCGGCATGACGCGGGCGCGCCAGCCAACATTTTGTGAGGCCCACATATGGGAGCAAAATCGCCCGGTGTGAAGCACCCCGGGCGACATATCATCAGATTATTATTCGGCTGCAACAGGAGCCGAAAGCAGCGTCACGCTGCCGCCGGCCTTTTCGATCTTCTCGACGGCAGGCTTGGAAGCGCCTGCAACGACGATGGTGATCTTGGCCTTGAGCTCGCCGTCGGCGAGAACGCGGACGCCGTCCTTGGCGCGGCGGATAACGCCGGCTGCCTTGAGGGAGGCTGCGTCAACGGTGGCCTTCGCATCGAGCTTGCCGGCGTCGATCGCGGCCTGGATGCGGCCGAGCGACACGACGACGAAGTCGGAAGCGAAGATGTTGTTGAAGCCGCGCTTCGGCAGGCGACGATAGATCGGCATCTGGCCGCCTTCGAAGCCGTTGATGGCGACGCCGGAACGGGACTTCTGACCCTTCACACCGCGACCACCGGTCTTGCCCGAGCCCGAGCCGATACCGCGGCCGAGGCGCTTGCGGCTGTGGGTCGAGCCTTCGTTGTCCTTGATTTCATTGAGTTTCATGAGCGTTTCCTCCGTCTCACTTCTCGTCGACGACGCGAACGAGATGCTGGACAGCACGGATCATGCCACGAACCGAAGGAGTATCCTCCAGCGTGCGGCGACGGTGCATCTTGTTCAGTCCGAGACCGATCAGCGTGCGCTGCTGGACGTCCGGACGGCGAATCGGGCTGCCGACCTGTTCGATCGTGACAGTCTTCGCTTCAGCCTTCTTGGTAGCCTTGGCCATTGGTCAGCTCCTCTTATTCTTCAGAGGCGTTGCCGGAGGCGCTACGACGAGCCTGCAGCGTTGCATACTTGATGCCGCGCTGAGCTGCGATGTCCTTCGGGTGAACCTGGTGCTTCAGAGCGTCGAAGGTGGCGCGAACCATGTTGTAGGGGTTCGACGAACCGGTCGACTTGGCGACGACGTCGTGCATGCCGAGCGTTTCGAAAACGGCGCGCATCGGACCGCCGGCGATGATGCCGGTACCGACCTTGGCCGAGCGCAGCAGAACCTTGCCGGCGCCGTGGCGGCCATGAACGTCGTGATGCAGCGTACGGCCGTCACGCAGCGGTACGAAGATCAGTTCGCGCTTGGCGGCTTCGGTTGCCTTGCGGATGGCTTCCGGCACTTCGCGTGCCTTGCCATGGCCGAAGCCGACGCGGCCCTTCTGGTCGCCGACGACGACGAGTGCTGCGAAACCAAAACGACGGCCGCCCTTGACGACCTTGGCGACACGGTTGATCGCGACAAGCTTGTCGACGAATTCGCTATCGCGCTCTTCACGGCTCTGGCGGTCTTCCCGCTGCGGCCTTCTTTCCTGTGCCATTGTCCTCTTCCTTTTTCTTTTCCGGGTGCAATCGGCAAACAAATGTGGACCGCATCCGCCTCCCCTTTCTTGAGGAGTGCCTTGCGATCCGGCGAAAATCCGGCCGGCGCAAAAGCGTCCGGCCGGAAACTGATCAGAAGGTGAGACCGCCTTCGCGGGCTGCATCGGCAAGCGCCTTGATGCGGCCGTGATAGATGAAGGCGCCACGGTCGAACACGACCTCGGTGACGCCCGCCTTCGAAGCGCGCTCTGCAACGAGCTTACCGACGAGGGCAGCTGCTGCGGTGTCAGCACCGGTCTTCAGAGAACCGCGCAGATCCTTGTCGAGGGTCGATGCGGCAGCAAGCGTCTTGCCGGCCACATCATCGATGATCTGGGCATAGATGTTCTTCGAGGAGCGATGAACCGACAGGCGCGGACGGCCATTGGCCACCGACTTGATATGACGGCGCACGCGGTTGGCACGACGTGCAAGTGCTTCTTTCCTGCTAGCCATTTCGCGTGATCCTTACTTCTTCTTGCCTTCTTTGC
Organism: Rhizobium sp. M1; assembly: GCF_002531805.1. Classification (NCBI taxonomy): domain Bacteria; kingdom Pseudomonadati; phylum Pseudomonadota; class Alphaproteobacteria; order Hyphomicrobiales; family Rhizobiaceae; genus Rhizobium; species Rhizobium sp. M1. The sequence goes on from NZ_NWSW01000044.1 coordinate 29,378, forward strand.
GGACGATCCGCTCGTCAGCGTACTTGACGCCCTTACCCTTGTAAGGCTCGGGACCGCGATATTCGCGGATTTCGGCGGCGACCTGACCGACCTGCTGCTTATTGATGCCGGAGACAACAATTTCAGTCGGCTTCGGCACAGCGATCGTGATGCCGACCGGCGGCTCATAGATCACGTCGTGGCTGAAGCCGAGGGCCAACTGCAGGTTCTTGCCCTGCAGGGCGGCGCGGTAGCCGACGCCGTTGATTTCAAGCTTGCGCTCGAAGCCGTCCTTGACGCCCTTGAAAATGCCTTCGATCATCGTGCGGGACATGCCCCACTTCGAACGTGCATCTTTGGTCTGGTTCACGGGCGTCACAACGACCGCGTTGTTTTCGAGCTTGAGGCTGATTTCGTCGTTAGCAACGAAAAACAGCTCGCCCTTCGGGCCCTTTGCAGTGACCTTCTGGCCATCGACCGTAGCCGTGATCCCAGCAGGCACCTGAACGGGCTTTTTACCGATACGAGACATGTTTCAATCCTGTCTGTTCGCTATGGAGATCTTTGCCCGATCTTAGAAGACCGAGCAAAGAACCTCGCCGCCAACGTTCTGTTCGCGAGCCTGGTGATCGGCCATCACGCCCTTCGGAGTCGAAAGGATGGTGATGCCGAGGCCGTTCGCGACCTGCGGAATGGACTTGACCGAGACATAAACCCGGCGGCCCGGCTTGGACACACGGCCGATCTCGCGGATCACCGATGCGCCTTCATAATATTTCAGCTCGATGCTGAGTTCCGACTTGCCATTGCCGAAATCGACAACGGAATAGCCACGGATGTAGCCTTCGGACTGCAGGACATCGAGAACACGCGCACGGAGCTTGGACGCAGGCGTCGAGACCGACGACTTGCGGCGGGAAGCGCCGTTACGGATACGGGTGAGCATATCGCCCAACGGATCAGTCATTGTCATCTAACCTGCTCCTTACCAGCTCGACTTGACGATGCCCGGCACCTTGCCGAGATTGCCCAGTTCACGCAGCGCAATACGCGACATGCGCAGTTTGCGGTAATATGCGCGCGGACGCCCCGAAACTTCGCAACGGTTGCGAATACGGGTCTTCGATCCATCACGCGGCAGGGATGCCAGCTTGATCGAGGCCTTGAACCGCTCTTCGATCGGAAGAGCCTGGTTCATGATGATCGCCTTCAACGCAGCCCGCTTAGCGGCCTGGTTGGCGACCGTAGTACGGCGGCGCTTGTTCTTTTCAACTGCGCTTGTCTTCGCCATGTCAGGTTCCTTTTCTACGCTCGTCGTTACGGTTATTGACGGAACGGGAAGCTGAACTCTTTCAGAAGAGCCCGTGCTTCGTCGTCGGTCGTCGCCGTCGTGCAAACGATGATGTCCATGCCCCACATCTGATCAACCTTGTCGTAGTTGATCTCAGGGAACACAATGTGCTCCTTGATGCCCATGGCGAAGTTGCCACGGCCGTCAAAGCTCTTCGGGTTCAGGCCGCGGAAGTCGCGAACGCGCGGGAGCGCGATGTTCACGAGACGGTCCAGGAACTCGTACATGCGGGCGCCGCGCAGGGTGACCTTGGCGCCGATCGGCATCTGTTCGCGGACCTTGAAGCCTGCGATAGAGTTGCGTGCACGGGTGATGACCGGCTTCTGGCCGGCGATCGCTGCGAGGTCGGCGGCAGCTACCGTCGGCTTCTTCGAGTCAGCGGTCGCTTCGCCGACACCCATGTTGATCACGATCTTGTCGAGCTTCGGGATCATCATCTCGTTGGCGTAGGAGAACTGCTCCTGCATCGCCTTGCGGATGCGCTCGACATATTCCTTCTTGAGCCGCGGCTCGTACTTTGCCTCAGCCATCGATCACTTCTCCAGAACGCTTGGCCACGCGGACCTTTTTGCCGTCAACGACCTTGAAACCGACGCGGGTCGGCTTGCCGTCCTTGTCGACGATTGCAATGTTGGACAGGTGAACCGGGGCTTCCTTGTTGATGATGCCGGCTTCCTGGGTCTGCGTCTGGCGCTGGTGGCGCTTGACGACGTTGACGCCACGAACGACCGCACGATCTTCCTTCGGCATGACCTGAACGACTTCGCCGGTGCGGCCCTTGTCCTTGCCAGCGAGCATGACGACCTTGTCGCCTTTACGAATCTTCTGCATCGCTTCCGCTCCTTACAGTACTTCGGGAGCCAGCGAGATGATCTTCATGTGGTTCTTGGCGCGAAGTTCGCGCGGAACCGGTCCGAAGATACGGGTGCCGATCGGCTCTTTCTTGTTGTCGATGAGGACTGCTGCGTTGGTGTCGAAGCGGATGACCGAGCCATCCGGACGACGGATGTCCTTGGCGGTGCGAACGACAACCGCCTTCATCACGTCACCCTTCTTCACGCGGCCGCGCGGGATCGCTTCCTTGATCGAAACGACGATGACGTCGCCGATCGAGGCATACTTGCGCTTCGAGCCGCCCAGCACCTTGATGCACATGACACGACGTGCGCCGGAATTATCCGCGACGTCGAGGTTTGTTTGCATCTGAATCATATCAGGTCGCCTTCTTGGTTTACCGGAATGGTTGGGCCTGGGCCCCCTACTCCGGCTTATGAAAATGTTCGCCGGCCAACCTGCCGTAAGGCAAGCAGGAACGCGGCAATAGCTGAATAGCGCGGGGTCGATCGTGCCAGGGTGGTTTCCCGAACGGGACCTTCCGTGCGCTCAAAGCAAAAGAACGCCCGGCATTCGAGCGTTCTGACGCTGCTTCATACAGATATTTCGGCGAGACGCAAGGCCTCGCGCAAAATTCTGTTTACTTGCCCTGGGCGGCGATCACCGTCCAGCGCTTGTCCTTGGAGATCGGCGCGCATTCCTCGATGGATACGGTATCGCCGATCTTGTACTGGTTGTTTTCGTCGTGGGCCTTGTACTTCTTGGAACGACGAACGGTCTTCTGGAGCAGCGGGTGAGCGAAACGACGCTCGACGCGAACCACTACCGTCTTCTCGTTCTTGTCGCCAACGACGACGCCCTGCAGGATGCGCTTCGGCATATTTTTCTTCCTTTAGGCCTTAACTTCTGCCGCCTTCTGGCGGGCAATGGTTTTGACGCGGGCGATGTCCTTGCGGACTTCGTTGATGCGCGAGGACTTTTCGAGCTGGCCGGTCGCCTTCTGGAAGCGCAGGTTGAACTGCTCCTTCTTCAGCTTGGCAAGCTCGTCCTTGAGTTGGTCGGCGGTCAACGCGCGAACATCTGAGGCTTTCATGAGCTCAATCCTTACTCTGCAATGCGCTGTACGAAGCGCGTCTTGACCGAGAGCTTGGCAGAGCCGAGACGAAGCGCCTCACGGGCGATCTCTTCGCTGACGCCGTCGATCTCGAACATCATACGACCGGGCTTGACCTTGCATGCCCAGTACTCAACGGAGCCCTTACCTTTACCCATGCGGACTTCGGTCGGCTTTGCGGTTACCGGAACATCCGGGAACACGCGGATCCAAACACGGCCGGCGCGCTTCATGTAACGCGTGATCGCGCGGCGGGCCGCTTCGATTTCACGTGCGTTAACGCGGTTCGGCTCCTGAGCCTTCAGGCCGAATTCGCCGAAGGCAAGGTCGGAACCGCCCTTGGCTACGCCCTTGATGCGGCCCTTGAACTGCTTGCGGTACTTAGTACGCTTTGGCTGCAACATTTTCTTACTTCTCCGAGCTTATCTTTCGCCAGCGCTAATTACGCGTTGTCGCGTTCGCGGCGACGATCGCCACGGTCGCGTTCGCGGCTTGCCGGACCCTGTGCGTCGCCTTCCAGCGCGCGACGTTCGGAAGCCATCGGATCGTGCTCAAGGATTTCGCCCTTGAAGATCCAGACCTTGATGCCGCAGATACCGAATGCAGTTTCGGCTTCAGCCGTACCGTAGTCGATGTCAGCACGCAGGGTGTGCAGCGGAACGCGGCCTTCGCGGTACCATTCCGTACGAGCGATTTCCGCGCCGCCGAGACGGCCGGCGCAGGTGATCTTGATGCCTTCGGCGCCAAGACGCATCGCGGACTGAACGGCGCGCTTCATGGCGCGGCGGAAAGCCACGCGGCGCTCGAGCTGCTGGGCGATCGACTGAGCGACCAGCGTCGCGTCAACTTCGGGCTTGCGCACTTCGACGATGTTGAGGTGCGTTTCCGAGTTGGTCATATCCGACAGCTTCTTGCGGAGCTTGTCGATGTCGGCGCCCTTGCGGCCGATGATCAGGCCCGGACGTGCCGAGTGGATCGTGACGCGGCACTTCTTGTGCGGACGCTCGATGACCACCTTGGAGATCCCGGCCTGCTTCAGTTCGCTCATGACGAACTTGCGCATTTTCAGGTCTTCGTGCAGCAGCTGGCCGTACTCGGCATTGTCCGCGAACCAGCGGCTATCCCAGGTACGATTGATGCCGAGACGGAAACCGATCGGATTGATTTTCTGACCCATTATGCGGCCTCCTCTGCTGCCTGCACTTCACGAACGACGATCGTCAGGTGCGCGAAGGGCTTTTCGATGCGCGACGCGCGACCGCGGCCACGAGCGTGGAAGCGCTTCATGACGATCGACTTGCCGACATAGGCCTCGGCGACGACGAGTGCGTCGACGTCGAGATCGTGGTTGTTCTCGGCGTTGGCGATCGCGGATTCGAGCGTCTTCTTGACGGCGCCCGCGATGCGCTTGCGGGAGAACTCCAGCTCAGCGAGTGCACGCTCGACCTTCTTGCCGCGGATGGCCGCAGCAACCAGGTTGAGCTTCTGGGGGCTGACGCGGAGCGTGCGGGCGACTGCTTGCGCCTCGTTGTCCTTCAGCCGGCGTTCGGCTTTTGCCTTGCCCATTGTTACTTCCTCTTCGCCTTCTTGTCCGCGCCGTGACCGTAGTAGGTGCGGGTCGGAGAGAATTCACCGAATTTGTGGCCGACCATGTCTTCATTGACGCTGACCGGGATATGCTTGCTGCCGTTGTAGACGCCGAAGGTAAGACCGACGAACTGCGGCAGGATCGTGGAGCGACGGCTCCAGATCTTGATCACTTCTGCACGTCCGCCTTCACGAACCTTCTCAGCCTTCTTGAGAAGATAGCCGTCAACGAACGGACCTTTCCATACTGAACGAGCCATTGGAGACTTCCTCTCTTACTTCTTACGCTGATGACGCGAGCGCATGATCATCTTGTCGGTCGACTTGTTCGACCGGGTGCGCTTGCCCTTGGTCGGCTTGCCCCATGGTGTCACCGGATGGCGACCACCGGAGGTGCGGCCTTCACCACCGCCGTGCGGATGGTCGACCGGGTTCATGACGACACCGCGGTTATGCGGACGCTTGCCGCGCCAAACGGTACGACCGGCCTTGCCGTCGTTGATGTTGGCGTGGTCCGGGTTCGAGACGGCGCCGATCGAAGCGAGGCAGATGCCGCTGACCAGACGCTGTTCACCGGAGTTCAGGCGAAGGATCGCCATGCCCTGGTCACGACCGACGAGCTGCGCGTAGGAACCGGCGGAACGGGCGATCTGACCGCCCTTGCCCGGCTTCATTTCCACGTTGTGGATGATGGAGCCGACCGGGATGTACTGCAGCGGCATGGTGTTGCCGGGCTTGACGTCGACAGCCTTTTCCGAAGCGATGACCTTGTCGCCGGCAGCAAGACGCTGCGGAGCGATGATGTAGGCCTGTTCGCCGTCGGCATAGCTCACCAGCGCGATGAAAGCCGTGCGGTTCGGGTCGTATTCGATACGCTCGACCGTGCCTTCGACATCGAACTTGCGACGCTTGAAGTCGACCAGACGGTAGGTACGCTTGTGACCGCCGCCGATGAAGCGGGCAGTGATGCGGCCGAGGTTGTTACGACCGCCGCTCTTGCTCAGACCTTCCGTCAGCGCCTTGACCGGCTTGCCCTTGTAGAGCGAGGAGCGGTCCACGATGACCAGCTGACGCTGGCTCGGGGTCGTCGGATTGAATGTTTTCAATGCCATTTTCTTATTCCTCAGAGACCGGTGGAGACGTCGATCGTCTGGCCTTCAGCCAGCGTCACGACAGCCTTCTTCACGTCCTTCTGCTTGCCGACAAAACCGCGGAACCGCTTGGTCTTGCCCTTGCGCAGCAGAGTGTTGACGGCCGTGACCTTGACGCCGAACAGCGCCTCGACCGCAGCCTTGATTTCCGGCTTCGTCGCCTGCTTGGCGACATTGAAAACAACCTGGTTGTTCTCGGAGACCAGCGTGGACTTTTCGGTGATCGCCGGGGAGACGATCACATCGTAGTGGCGGAGATCGGTCACTTGAATCGCTCCTCTAGCGCTTCAACCGCAGCCTTGGAAAGCACGAGCTTGCCGCGGCGCACGATGTCGTAAACGTTGATGCCCTGGATCGGCAGAACATCGATGTTCGGGATGTTCTGAGCTGCGAGCTTGAAGTTGCCGTCAAGCTCTGCGCCGCCGATGAAAAGGGCGTTGGTCAGGCCGAGCGTCTCGAAAACGGACGCGAGAGCCTTGGTCTTGGCTTCGGCGGCGACCAGGTTGTCGATGACGATGACGTCATCGGCCTTGATCTTGGCCGAAAGGGCGTGGCGAAGGCCAAGCGCGCGAACCTTCTTGGGAAGGTCGTGCTCGTGGCTGCGGACAACCGGGCCGTGGGCCTTGCCGCCGCCGCGGAACTGCGGAGCGCGAGCCGAATGGTGACGAGCGCGGCCCGTACCCTTCTGCTTGTACATCTTGGCGCCGGTGCGCGAAACTTCAGCGCGGCCCTTTGCCTTGTGCGTGCCCTGCTGCTTCTTGGCAAGCTGCCAGCGGATGACGCGGGCGAGAATGTCTTCGCGGGGCTCGAGGCCGAAAATTTCGTCCGAAAGGGAAACCTTCCCGGCGTCTTTTCCCTCGAGGGTCTTGACGTTCAATTCCATTGATCTGGCTCCCTTACTTCGCGGCCGACTTGACGGCGTCGCGCACGATGATCCAGGCACCCTTGGAACCGGGAACAGCACCCTTGATCAGGATCAGACCACGATCTTCGTCGGTCGAAACCACTTCCAGGTTCTGCGTCGTGACGCGCGTCTGGCCCATGTGACCAGCCATCTTCTTGTTCTTGAAAACCTTGCCCGGATCCTGGCGCGAGCCGGTCGAACCGTGCGAGCGGTGCGAAACCGACACACCGTGCGTGGCACGCAGACCGCCGAAACCGTGGCGCTTCATGGCGCCGGCAAAACCCTTACCGATCGTCGTGCCCGTCACGTCGACGAGCTGACCGGCGGCAAAGTGACCTGCCTTGAGCTCGGTGCCGATCTCGAGCAGATTGTCTTCCGAGACGCGGAATTCTGCGAGCTTGGCCTTCGGCTCGACGTTGGCGACGGCAAAGTTGCCGCGCATCGCCTTCGACGTGTTCTTCACCTTCGCCTGGCCTGCACCGAGCTGAACTGCGGTATAGCCATTCTTTTCGACAGTGCGCGTGGCAACGACCTGGCAGCCGTCCATACGCAGTACCGTTACCGGGACATGCTCGCCGGCGTCGTTGTAGACGCGGGTCATTCCCACCTTCTGTGCAATCACACCTGAACGCATCGGTTCAATCCTTCCAACTCAGCTCGAGCAAGCTCAGAGCTTGATCTCAACATCGACACCGGCGGCGAGATCGAGCTTCATCAGCGCGTCTACCGTCTGCGGGGTCGGGTCTACGATGTCGAGGAGGCGCTTATGCGTGCGCATCTCGAACTGTTCGCGGCTCTTCTTGTCGATGTGCGGGGACCGGTTGACCGTAAACTTCTCGATGCGGGTCGGAAGCGGAACGGGGCCCCGGACGCTTGCACCGGTGCGCTTCGCCGTCGACACGATCTCGCGCGTAGAAGCATCGAGAATCCGGTGATCGAACGCCTTCAGGCGAATGCGGATATTTTGGCCGTTCATTCGACGTTATCCTTGTGTTTGTTTTCCACATGTCTTTGGACAAGACACGGGTTGTTCTTTCTTCCTAAGGCGGACCACCGGTTTCAAAGATCGAGAGGGCGCCGAAGCGGAACCCTATCCAGTCTTCAGGGCCTTCTAGCCCACCTTAATTGGTTGTTTAGTCGCCGCTTCGTTATCCGAAGCAGCACGCAAATCGCGCTCGCGCGCCATTTGCTATATTTCTGTGTAATAAGCAAGCGGCTTGCGCCGCCTGCTTCATAATAATGTCATCGAATCGGCCACTCCGCCGGAGCGGCCGAAGGAATTACTCGACGATCGAGGCGACGATACCGGCGCCGACCGTGCGGCCGCCTTCGCGGATGGCGAAGCGCAGCTTTT
>NZ_NWSW01000045.1:0-37203 GCF_002531805.1 Rhizobium sp. M1
GCCTCGACGCGCTGGCGGAAACCCTGTTCAAGGGCAACGCCGAGGCCATGGCGCAATACAAGACCAATTTCACGACGGTCTTCACCTCGCTCTGGGGGTTGATGCGTCCGGGCGGCAGCATCGAGACCATCAAGGCCGAACTCAACAAGCTGATCGACAAGACCGCCACCTCGGCGCCGGCAGGCGTGGACCCGGCCAAATACAAGGCGGCGCTGTCCTCCGGCGTGATGTCGGTGCTCACCGCCTCCCGCTCGATCTATGCCGGCCTCAACATGACCAGCCCGACCTGGGACAGCATCGGCGTCGTCGTTCTGCACGCCCTCGGCGCGCTGGCTCATATGGGCAGTGCGCTCGGCTCGGCGATCAAGGCTTCGAATTTCTCGCTGCTGGATGGCATCAGCTCGCTTGTCGGGGTTTCCGACGAACTGGCGCGGGCGCAGCGCAGCGTGCTTTCCGCCTTCTTCAAGAACACCGGGACGACGGTCTTCGCTGTTGCCGGCGTCGCCTGGCTGCCGGTGGAATATTACCAGTTCCTGCAGGGCCTCACGAGCGGCAAGGGCGACCCCGTCGATCTCATCTTCATGGGTATCGGAACCGTGGCGGACACGATTGGCGCGATCGAGGGCATTGCGGGCGTGGCCAACATGCTGGTGAATTCCACCTTCCTCGGACGCACCGGCGCAACGGTCGCGCTGGTCTCCGGTGGCTTCTCACTCGGCTTTGCCGTTGCCGGCGCGGTGTCCTGGGCCGCCTGGTCAGGCTTTACCATCTACCAGAGCATCAAGCAGGAAAAGGCCTTCCACAAGCAGACCGACATGATGAACGACATGCTCAAGCGCACGGTCAACGACACGGTCGGCATCTACGCCAAGACCGGCCCGATCGTCGGCGCCAAGGGCGGCGTTAGTCCGCCGCCCCGCGAGCCCGACCAGCGCGAACTCACCCCGGAAAACTGGGATGCGATCATTTCCGATATCGAGAAGCGCCGAGGTACGCCGGTCGGCTGATCTGGAGGCGTTTCGGGATCTCCATCGTCGGGGTGCCGAAACGCCTGGTTCGCCCGACGTCGCGAGCCTTGCAGAGGATGGTCGGATCGTCGCGGTCGATTTCGTGCCGAACGAAGATCGCGTGTCGCCGCCTTTTCCCGCGGCGTTTTCCTGGGAGACGCTCGCCAGCACGCCGGCGGGCCAGGCTTATACGCCGAGTGAGCTGACTGAGATGGGAAGGCTGGCAGGCCGTGCGGGTGTTAGGGTCAAACCGATGCCGGGAGCGACATGCGCTCGCCCTCAAAGCCCCCATAGCTTCATCAGTTCGCGTGGCGCAGAGACGCCTGCCGGTAACACGAACCTATCTCGCCCGCCCTTCACGCCTGCCAGGCTGTCCTTGCCGACGGGCAATCCGTGGCCGAAGCCGTCGAGCCGATAATAGCTGATCAGATCGCGGCCACCGGCCTGCCATCGCTCCACGCGGCCCCAGGGCTTCATTCGGAGGATTGCGGCATTCCTTTCTAGGCCGGTCACATCGAGCCACTGTGACAAAATCGCCTCCGCATTTGCAGGATGGACGGTGCGGTCGTCGCTGCCCTGCCAGATCGATAAGGGCGGCCACAGGGTGGCGCCGGGAGAGGCCAAGCGGACCAAATCGCCCCATGCCAGCGCAGACCTTTCGACGCTCGATCGCATGAGCGAAAGCGCGGAAACTGCATCCCGCGCCGCGCCGAAGGGAAGGCCGGCGAAGATCGCGACGCCATCGAACATATCGGGGTAGGTAGCTGCAAGCGCACATGCCATGGCGCCGCCTGCCGAGAGCCCAGCTATATAGACACGTGATCCATCAAGCCGGTGGTCTGAGATGGTGGTGTCGATCATCTGCTTTATCGACATCAATTCGCCGCGGTCGCGGGCGACCGCGCTCGGGCGAAACCAGTTGAAGCAGAGATTGGCGTTGTTGCTGCGGCTCTGCTGCGGACAGAGGAGCGCAAACCTTCGCCGGCCAGCGAGCGCGCTGAAGCCGCTGCCAGCGTCGAAACTTTCCGGGGTCTGCAGGCAGCCGTGCAGCAACACGACAAGCGGCGAGTTGCGTGCCAGCCGGGGCGGAACATACACCTTCATCTTGAGCCTTCCGGGATTGCTGCCGAAACCAATCCGTTCGACGAACTGCGGCCGGACGTGCTTTTTCTTCGCCTTGGTTGACTTTGCCAACGGCCAGCTCTGGCGTGCGACCTTCTCGACCAGGCGGCGCAATTTTTTCTGCGCTTTTAAGGCGCGGCTCAATGAAAACGGAGATTTCAGCGTCATGCAAAGAGGCTCCTTTCGACGGATGACGCTTCTCCCGCAACTCTGCCGCCATCGCTCGCCATCATATAGGCTTGCTTCGATGTCCTGACCGTGAAGGCTGCTCGCCGCCTTTTCCCGCGGTGTTTGGCGGGCCAAGCTTATACGCAGAGTGAGCTGACTGGGGTGAAGCCGCGCCGTGGCGCAGCTGGTCGAGAATTGACGCGCGCCTGGCTTTGGTGCGATCCGTATGCTGCAGGTCACGCTTTGCATGGCTGGTTTTGCTGAGGATCAATATGAAGCGGTTTTCGAACGTCCGAACCTTGTTCTTCGCACCGATCGTCCTGATCGGGCTCGGCGCTCCGGCGGCATTGGCGGGGCAGGATGAATGCGCCGGCCGTGCGGCAGACATCATTCGGCGTGCCTATCCGAGCGCGACAAATGCCGACGATCGTACTCTTCTGTTCGAGGGGGCAACCATCACGCTACCCAAGGGCGACAGTGTTGATGGCGATCCGCATGCGGTGATCTGCCGGGTTTGGCCGGCTCAGCCCCAGCTGACGCTGATTGCGGTTCCGTTGATGACAGAGCAGTCGGATTCGGAAAACGAAGGGGATATCGAACTGCTCGTCGTCGACAGCGCCAACCTGCAAGTAAGGCAGCGGCTGCGTCTTGACGGCCTTATGTCCGACGACGCCTTTCGTGTACGAAGCGTCGCCTTTGATACCGCACGCTATCAGCTCGCTCCGAAGAGAACGGCTTTCGGCCTGCGTGTTTCGCTGGACGGCAGCTCGCGCGCCAATCCATTTGGTGAAACGACCTTATGGCTCTTCGCGATCGAAGGTGATGGGCTGAAGCCGGTTCTCGACAACATCGTCGTCGGCGAAAGTCACGGAGAATGGGATACCGTCTGCGCCGGTGAGTTTAGCGAAACCACGCGCACGCTTTCGATGGTTCCATCAGCGAAAGCCACGGTTGCCGACATCGTCGTCACCGAGAAAACGACGACATCCGTCAATAGGGTCGGAACGGATAATAATTGCAACAGCGAAGATAAGACGACGATCGACAAACGCCGGCTGCGGTACGACGGATCGGCATATGGCGTTCCCAAAGACCTGAAGCGGGTCAATTAGGAAGAGCTGACCGGCATGGTGGTCCAGGCTGCGCATCGAACCGGCCGCGATGATCCGACGCCATGGCTGCAGGCCGCCGGATCATGGTCAAAATACGCCGACGCTGTCCGTTCTGCGCGCAGAAATATCCGACGGTGCGGCGCCGAAGGACTTTTTTAAAGCGTTGCTGCCTTGGATGGTCCTGCTTTTGGCAAAGCTGGCGCCGGCGCACTCATGAGCGGCAGCGGCGCAATTGGTCAGCGGGGAATAGAATATGGTGCATGGCATTGCTGCTCTCTTGATCCGTCACGAGTCCGATGACGGCGGCGTGTTGCGCTAAGGCTGGTGCGTGGTCGAGACAATGAACAGCTCCGGACCGAACACGACGCATCAAGGCCGAGATCCCCGCGATCTCGACAGTGAGGATCAGAAGGCCCGATTCTGCGCTGACATCGCGGCATTCGCCGATGCTGCCATGAACGGCGATCTGACGCGGCGAATGAATGCCGACTATACGGACCCGAATTTTAGGCGTTCGGCGACGATGCTCAATGAACTGATGTCGTCGATCGGCAATAACCTCGCTGATTTCAACGATGCGATGGCCGCTCTCGCCCAAGGCGATCTCCATCGCGGCATGCGGGACAAGCACCGCGGCGCATTTGGACCGCTGCAGAAGAACTTCAATCTGGCCATGGCGACAGTCCGCACCGTGCTCGGAGAACAGGGCGCGGAGCGTTTTACCAACAAGGCTTCAAAATTCCGGCGAATGCTGACGGCGGTCGGACCGGACGAGGTCGCTGGCGAAATCCGGGCCAGCGACGACGGTTCGCGACCAGTTCCGTCGCCGCCACACGATCTTTGGCTGAAGCTTGCCGAGGCGCTGAACGGCTCCCGGCGCTGAAAGCCGCGAGCATCGATGCAAGTCATCGGAGCGAAGAGGGCCGGCGCCATGGCCGCAATCGCGGTCATGGCGTGATCCGCCGTCGCAGGCGATACCGTCGACGGTCAGAAGGGATAATGCTGGGCGGAATCCTCGACCGTGATCCAGCGCAGGTCGGTGAATTCGGCGATCGCCGCCTTGCCGCCGAAGCGGCCATAGCCACTGCCCTTGACGCCACCGAAGGGCATTTGCGCCTCATCATGCACCGTCGGACCGTTGATATGGCAGATGCCTGATTCGATCCGCGCCGCCACCGCCATGGCCCGCTGGACATCGCGGCTGAAGACGGCGGATGACAGGCCGTATTCGGTGTCGTTGGCAATGCGGATGGCTTCCGCTTCGCCGGAGACGCGAATGATCGGCTTGACCGGACCGAAGGATTCTTCCGCATAAACCCGCATGTCAGGCGTGACGTGATCGAGCAGTGTGGCTTCGACCACGGTGCCCGAGCGCTTGCCGCCGGCCACGAGTTTTGCGCCCTTGGCCGTCGCATCGGCGATCAGCTCTTCCATTTTCTTGGCGGCGTCGAGGCTGATCAGCGAGCCGAGGACGACGTGGCCGCGCGGGTCGCCGGCCGGCAACTGGCTGGCGCGGGCGGCCAGCCTGGCGACGAACTCGTCGGCGATCGTCTCGTCGACGATGATCCGCTCGGTCGACATGCAGATCTGCCCCTGATGCATGAAGGCGCCGAAGATGGCGGCATTGACGGCGCCGTCGAGATCGGCGTCGTCGAGGATCACAAGCGGCGCCTTGCCGCCGAGTTCGAGAAGGGCGGGCTTGAGATATTTGCCGCAGGTCTCTGCAATGATCCTGCCGACTTTGGTTGAGCCGGTGAAGTTCACGCGCCTGACGGCGGGATGGGCGATCAGCGCGACGACGATTTCAGGCGCATCCTCCGGCGCGTTGGTGATGACATTGATCACGCCGGCGGGCAGGCCTGCTTCGGTCAACACGCTGGCGATCAGCCGGTGCGTGCCCGGGCACTGTTCCGATGCCTTGAGAATGACGGAATTGCCGCAGGCGATCGGCATGGCGATGGCCCGGGTGGCGAGGATAACGGGCGCGTTCCAGGGCGCGATCGCGAGGCACACGCCGGCGGCCTGGCGGACGCCCATGGCGAGCGCGCCGGGCTTGTCGGAGGGAATGATCTCGCCTGATATCTGCGTCGTCATGGCGCCGGCCTCGCGCAGGATGTTGGCGGCGAGCATGACGTTGAAGCCGGCCCAGGGTGCAGTGGCGCCGGTTTCCTCGATCATCAGCCGGGTGAATTCGCCCGCCTTGGAATCCATGATGTCGGCGGCCTTCATCAGGATCGCGCGGCGCTGGCCGGGGCCGGTCTTCGACCAGGTGGCGAAGGCGGCGGAGGCGGCATCGACGGCGGCGGCGACATCCTCCAGGCTTGCGGCGGCAGCGCGGCTCGCGAGCTTCTCGGTGAAGGGATCGAGACGATCATAAGTCCGGCCGCCGGAAGCTGCGCGGTCGGCGCCGTTGATGAGCAGGGAAATATTCATGGGAGTCTCCTGAGGGAAAGAACTAAAAGTCGAGCACTTCGGCATTGATCGATGCTTCGAGGCCGCCGTCGGCGGCCAGATTGGCGCCGTTGATCCAACGTCCGCCGTCCGAGCAGAGGAAGAGCACGGCGGGCGCGATATCGGCGGCGGTGCCGGCGCGGCCGACGCGGGTAATGTCGCTGTCGACCCTGGCATCGCCGAGCACGGCGCGGAACTGTTTGAGGATCGGCGTTTCCACCGGCCCGGGACTCACCGCATTGACGCGGATGCCGCGGTCCTTGAACAAGGGCTGGTGCGCCGCGCGCATGGTCCAGAGCAGGAGCAGTTCCTTGGAAAGCGGATAGCCTTCCTCGTCCCTGAGTCCGTGTTCGGCGGCGACCGCCGAGACATCGGGAAAGCCTTCTATGTCGGTCAGGATCTTTGCCCGCTCGAGATTGGCGCGCCAGCCATAGCCGGCGATCGAGGCGACGTTGACGACGGCGCCGCCTTCGCGCAGGCGCGGTGCCACGGCTTCCGACAGGGCGCGAAGGCCGTAGAAATTGACGGCGAGCGTCGAGACGACGCCGGTGTTGCCGGAAAGGCCGGCGACATTGGCGAGCGCGTCGAGGCGCGACGGAAGCTGGGCGACGATCTCCGCGACGCCCGATGGGGTGGACAGATCGCCCCTGATGAAGACGGCACTTCCATTGGCGGGTTCGCGCACGTCGACGCCGATCACCTCGGCGCCCATCTGGCCGGCCAGTTCCGCCGTGCGCGCGCCGATTCCGGAAGCCACGCCGGTTACCAGGATCGTTTTACCAAAAAGCATGCATGTCACCTTTCACAAGAGAAACTGGAGGCGAGCCGGCTCATTCTTCCCATTTGATCTTGTTCGGACCGGGAAGTCTCAGCCGATAGCCGACGGGCAGAAGCTGGAAATCGAAGCGGCGTTCGATTTCGCCCCACAGCCCGCGCGGCAGGTAGAGCGAGAAGATCAGGGCGGTGGCGCCGAGGCCGATCAGGTACCAGACGCCGGCTGAGCCGAAGAAGGTTTCGATGACGAAGAACAGGATGGCGCCGAGGATCGCGCCTTCGAACTTGCCGATTCCGCCGACCAGCACCATGAAGATCATGTAGGCTGTCCATTGGACGCTGAAATAGGTCTTCGGCTGGAAGGTCGTGGCGGTCGCCAGCCACAGGCCGCCGGCAACCGCGATGCCGAAGGCGGCGAGCACGAAGAGCAGCCGCTTGGTCGCGGTGACCCGTACACCGACCGAGGTCGCCGCCTCCTCATTGTCGCGGATCGCCTGCATGGCCGCCCCCGCGCGGCTTCTCATCAGCATGAAGAGCGCGCCGAGCAGGGCCGCCATGGAGGCGAGGGCGAGCCAATAGATCGCCGCCCGCCGCATGCCGCTGTCATAGAGGTTGAGCGAGATCAGCGAGGTTCCCGTTTCGCCCTGGATGAGGCGGTCGAGATTGACGAGGAGATGGGCGAGCGTGGCCACGACCCACATGCCGATCGCGAACTCGCCGCCTTTCAGCCGCAGCATGAAGAGCGAAAGCGGCACCGACAGCGCACCGGTCACGATCGCGGCGGCAAAGAGCGAGACGAATGGATCGAGCCCGGCATCCGCAAGCCGGATGGTGAAGTAGGCGCCGAGGCCGAAGAACACCTGCTGGCCGACGGAGACGAGCCCGCCGAAACCGGCGAGCGCATTCCACATGGCGGCCAGGATCACATAGATGAACAGGGCCGTCATCCGGTCGATCGCGCCGGCGCCGAGCATTATGGGAGCGAGCGCTAGCAGGGCGAGCAACGCGGCCATGGAGCAGATCGCCATCCGTGACGATGTCGTCCAGCGTTCTATCGATATTCCGTTGGAGACGAGTGTCATGTCGGGCTCCTGAGACGTGCTCGAACGTTGAAGAAGGCGCCGAGCCTGTCGAGCCGAGGCATGCCGAACCGGGACAGCCTCACGAAAAGGACGAGCAGGAACACGGCATGGCCGCCAATCAGGAAGCCTTGCGGATGCAGTTGCGCGCCGAGCGACTGGGCAAGGCCGAGAATGATGCCGCCGGCAAGCGTGCCCCAGAGCGATCCGGCTCCGCCGATGACGGCTGCCTCGAAGGCGAAGAGCAGCTGCGGTCCGCCCGCATAGGGGCTGAAGGTTGCCCGCATTCCGAGAAAGGCGCCGGCGATCCCGATCGTGACCATGGTAATTGCGGTGGCGACGGCATTCACCCCACGTGCATCGATGCCGACGAGCCCTGCCGTATCGGGATCTTCGGCCGTGGCGCGGATGGCGCGGCCGAGCGCAAAACGGCTCAGGAAGAATTGCAGCGCGCCGAGAAGGAGGATCGCCGTCACCATCATCATCACGGAAAGTTTGCCGACGAAGATATGGCCCGGAAGTTGCCATGACGCATAGGAGAGATTGCCGATGAAGGGCGCGAGTGAGCGGGTGTCGGCGCCGAACTGTTCGAACAGCAGGTTGTCGATGACGATCGACAGGCCGAAGGTCGTGAGGATCGGCAGCAGCGTGCCGCCGCGGGCGCTGCGTTCCAGGATGAAGCGCTGCAGCAGCCAACCGAGGACCGCCATGACCGGCAGCACGATCAGCAACCCGGCGAAAGGTGAAATGCCGGCTTTGGCGGCGAGCAGCCACAGCCCGTAGGCGGCGGCGATCGCCAGGCTGCCATGCGCGAGATTGATGATCCGCATGACCGAAAACATGAAGGACAGACCGCAGGCGATGACGGCGTAATAGCCGCCGAGCAGAATGCCCTGGAGCAGGGAGTTGATCACGATGCGCTCCTTTCGCCGGCAGCCCGGTGCAAGCCGAAATAGGCCTGGGTGACATGCTCGCGGGTGAGGGCCGCCGCCGGCCGATCAAGGACGATGCGTCCCTCCAGCATGCAGATGACGCGGTTTGCGACGCTCATGGCGCGGGTGAGATCCTGTTCCACCAGCACGATGGTGGTTCCCGAGGTCAGCAGTGCCTGCAACTGGGCATAGACGCGGTCGACGACCAGGGGCGAAAGCCCGAGCGAAACCTCGTCGAGCAGAAGAATATCGGGATTGCTCATCAGCGCCCGGCCGATGGCGGTCGCCTGCTGTTCCCCGCCCGAGAGGTGCCCGGTCTTGGCGCGACGGCGGGGTTTCAGGTTCGGGAAGGCGTCGAGGACACGATCAATGCTCCAGTCGCCCTTGCGGCCGCAGCTCTTTCCGAGAAGCAGGTTCTCCTCGACGGTCATCTGGGAAAACAGCCGGCGGCCTTCCGGCACCAGAGCGATGCCTTTGGCAATGCGCTTGTGGGAGGGGACGGCGGCGAGGTCTTCGCCGTCGAGAAGGATCTGGCCGGCAACCGGGAGATGGGCGCCGGCGATCGATCGCAGCAGCGTCGTCTTGCCCGCGCCGTTGGCGCCGACCAGTGCCAGAACCTCGCCCTTGGCGATATCGAAGCTGACGCCTCGCACCGCCTGGAGCAGGCCGTGGCGAACGTCGAGGTTGCGGATCGAGAGAAGGCTCATGCCGGCGTCCCTCCGAGATAGGCCTTGACCACGTCCGCATTGCTCATGACCATTTTCGGTTCGCCATCGGCGATGATCCGGCCGGCATCCATGCAGATCAGCCGCTCGGCCACCTGCAGGAGGATATGAACGATGTGCTCGATCCAGACGATGGCGATGCCGCGACGGCGCAGTTCGAGGATGGTGTCCACGAGTTCGCTCGCCTCGCCGTCGGTCAGGCCGCCGCCGATCTCGTCGAGCAGCAGCAGCCTCGGCTGCGTGGCGAGTGCGCGGGCCAGTTCCAGACGTTTGCGATCGAGAAGGCCGAGCGTATCGGCCGGGCGATTGGCGACGGCGAGCATGCCGCAGAGGGAAAGCGCGTCGACCACGCGATCATAGGCCTCGTCGCGGCTTGCGGCATTGCCGTGCGATGCAGCGACGAAAACATTTTCGAAAGTCGTCATGCCGCTGAAGGGTTTGGGGATCTGGTGGGTTCGCACGAGCCCGGAGCGGCAGCGCTGCGCCGCCGTGTGGCGCGTGACGTCGGCGCCATCGAAGGTGATGCTTCCGGCACTCGGCGGGAAGGCGCCGGCAAGCACGGAGAGCAGCGTCGTCTTGCCGGCGCCGTTCGGCCCGACAATGCCGACCGCATCGCCATCACCCATGGAAAAGTCGAGGTTTTCGAGAACGACGAGCGCGCCGAACCGTTTGTGGATTCCCCTGGCCGAGAGAAAGGCTCCTCCCGGCCGATTTTGAGCTCGCTGTTGCACTGTCGACTATCCGTTGTAAGCGGTGAGCTTGGCGCCGACCGGGACATTGGGATCGGTGGCGTTTTCGGTGACGACGTAGTCGAGCGCGAATTTCGAGCCCTCCGCCGCTTTCACCCATTGCGTGCCGATGATCGGTCCGGGAGAGACGTTGGCGACGGGCCCGCTGGTGAAATCGACCTTGCCGGCGATCGTCGTCGTCTTGAGCGTGGCGATCGCCTTGGCGACGGCCTCCTTGCTCTTGACGTCGCTGCTCGCCTTCAACGCATCGAAGCCGGCGTCGAGAAGCGCAAGGCTGGCGCCGAGCTGCTGCGTCCACTGCTTGCCGCTTGCCGTTTCATAGCCGTCGGCGAGTTCGGTTCCGGAGACGCCTGTCAGCGTCGACTTGTAAGGGAAGGCCTTGTGCCAATAGGCGGCGCTGCCGATGTTCATGCCGAGATCGCCGAGCGCCTCGATGTCGGAGGGAAAGAGGCCCGTCTTGGCGATCTGGCAGATCTTGATCTGCTGGGTGAGACCCTGCTGTGCGGCCTGGCGCCAGAAGGCGGCAAAGTCGGGCGGGATCGGGAAGGAGTTGAAGATCTCGACGCCCTCCTGCCGGAAAAGGGCGATCTGGGCGGTAAAATCGGTGGTGCCGGTTTCATAGGCGCCGGGATCGACGATGGTGAAGCCGGCTTTGGCAAGCGCCGGCGCCAGATGGGCGCGGATCGCATTGCCATCGGCGTCGTTGGGATACATGACGCCGACCTTCTTGTTGGTGTCGATCAGGCTCCATTGCGAGACGTAGGCCTTGTGGAATTCTTCGACGCCGAAGCCGAAATGATAGGTCCATTTGAAGGGCGAGGGCGCGCCGGGCTTGGCGCCGCGGCCGAAATACCAGGCTTCCCAGGGCATGACCGTCGAGAGGCAGGGGATGCCGGCCGCCTCGCAGGCATCGGCCACCGGATTGATGGTTTCGGGCGTCGAGACGGCGAGCATCAGGTCGATAGCCTGGTTGTTGATCAGCTCCTTCGCCAACTGGCCGGCGCGCGAAGGATCGGACTGGGTGTCCCGGTCGAGGATCTCCACCTTCCAGGTCTTGCCGCCTACCTGCAGGCCGTTCGCCAGCGCCTTGCGCGCCAGGTCCAGGACATAGCCGTCGGTCTCGCCGAAGCCGCCGAGCGGGCCGGTGCGCGGGCTGATGAAGCCGACCTTCAGCGTATCACCGCTTTGGGCGAAGGCCGCGCGGCCGGAAAGCGCCAGTGCTGCGCCGCCTGCCGCGGCCGATGCGATGAAAGAGCGGCGGCTCAGCAATGCCGCGTTGAATTTTCCGCTCATGAAATCATTCCTCCCTCTTGATGGGCCTCCCAGCCCGTTCCCATTCTTCATTTCGGCCGATCTGTCAGATCGGGTAGTGCCGTTTTCCCGATGCCATGGTGACCCATCTGAGCTCGGTGAATTCATCGATCGCCGCCTTGCCGCCGAAGCGGCCGTAGCCGCTCGATTTGACACCGCCGAAGGGCATTTGCGGCTCGTCGGAAACCGTCGCCTCGTTGATGTGGCAGATGCCGGATTCGAGCCGCATGGCGACGGCAAGGGCGGCGTTGACGTCGGCGCTGAAGACGGCGGCCGAAAGCCCGTATTCGTTGTCGTTGGCAACCGTCACGGCTTCGTCGACGCTGCCGACCCGGATGATCGCCGCGACCGGTCCAAAACTCTCCTCACGATAGATGCGCATGGCAGGCGTTACGTGATCGATGACGGTCGCATCCATCAGCGTGCCGTGAGCCTCGCCGCCGCAGATAAGCACCGCGCCTTTCTGCAGGGCGTCGTCGACGAGCGACCTGACGCGCCGGACGGCTTCGGCATTGATCAGCGTGCCGAGCGGCGTGTTGCCGTCCTTGGGATTGCCGGCAACGAGGGTTGAGGCTTTCGCGCGGAATTTGCCGACGAAGCCATCGGCGATCTCGTCCATCAGGATGATCCGTTCGGTCGACATGCAGATCTGGCCCTGATTCATGAAGGCGCCGAAGGCGGCGGCACGCACGGCCTCGTCGATATCGGCGTCGGCAAGCACGATGAACGGCGCCTTGCCGCCGAGTTCGAGCAGGCAGCGCTTGAGATGCCGGGCCGAGGATTCGGCAATGATCCTGCCGACACGCGTAGAGCCGGTGAAGTTGATGCGGCGCACGGCCGGGTGGGCGATCAGGGCGTCAACGATGGCGGCGGCATCGCCCGGCGCATTGGAGACGACATTGACGACGCCGCGCGGGAAACCGGCGTCGCGCAGGATTTCGCCGATCAGGCTGTGGGTCTTCGGGCAGAGTTCGGAGGCTTTGAGGATAACCGTATTGCCGCAGGCAAGCGGCATGGCGACGGCGCGCGTGCCGAGGATGATCGGCGCATTCCAGGGGGCGATGCCGACGCAGACGCCGGCCGGCTGGCGCACCGCCATGGCCATGCTTCCGGGAATGCCTGAAGGAATGAGTTCACCCGAGATTTGCGTCGTCATTGCCGCCGCCTCGCGAAAAATATCTGCGCCGAGCCCGCAATTGATCGCTGCCCATTGCGCGGTGGCGCCGGTCTCGCCGGTCATGGCTTCGATGAGTTCGGGCGTGCGGGCTTCGAGAATGTCGGCGGCGGCATTGAGCAGCCCCCGCCGTTCGCCGGGGCCGGTCTGCGACCAGTCCGGGAAGGCGGCCGCAGCGGCATTGGCCGCCCTGGCCATGTCGGCGACGGATCCTGCCGAGGCAATCGTCGCGACATCACCGGTGAGCGGATCGATGCGTTCGAAGGTGGCGCCTTCGGAAGCATCCATCACCTGATTGTTGATCATCAGCTTTGCCGAGAACACGGTTTTTCCTCATCCGCCACGGACTGGCGCTTGCTTTTTGCCATGGGAGAAAACGAGCGGATGCCGCGGCCCAAAGGCCGCCCGGCGGTTTCCGCGTCTGTTGGAGTGCCTCCTCCCAAAGGCTGATGAAGGGTAGGTTACGCCGATCGTTTCAGGATGGAATGCGATTTATTGGGTTAATATTGTAATTATCCGGCGATTGTCGCAGTGTTTGATCCCGGAGCGGAGGAGAAGCATTGGCGACCGACGGCGGCATTCATCACTATGCAAGGGGCGAGTGGCACGGCCCGTCGCTATCGCACCGGCGCATCCGGCTGCAAAAAGGTCTCTATGCCGATTTCTACCATTTTCTTCTGCTTGGGGAGGGAAGTGCCGAGCTTCATTTCGACAATGGCGAAGATCGGCCGCTGCAGGGGGCGCTGCTTGCCTTCCTGCCGCCGCAGGCCGGCTGCGACCTTTCGATCGCCGCCGGAAATGCGGCTCATCTGGTCGGGGCGTCGCCGCAGATCATGGTCGATGCGATCGGCGAGAAGGTGGAATCCTATTCGCTGCGTATCTTCACCGAGCAGCGCAAGCTCGTTGAGGTATCGGATCCGCCGCTGGTAGCCGAAATCAGTCCGCTGATTTCAGGCTTGGTGCGCGAACTCGGCGATCCCTCGCGTTCCTCCTGGATGGTCGCATCCGCTTATATCAGGCTGATGTTGATGGCGCTGTGGCGGGGCGCAGGCGGCGAGAGAAGCGAGCAGCGAGGGCAGGGCGAAACCGCGTCCATTCTGCAGCGATATCGGCAACTCGTCGAGGCCGGTTTTCGTCGGCACCGGCCGATCAGCGATTATGCTGCGGAGCTCGGCGTGACTGCCGACCGGTTGCATTCCATCTGCCAGAGGGCGCTCGGCCGTTCGCCAATCCAGCTGCTGCACGAGCGGGTGGTGCAGGAGGCGAAGCTCAGATTGGAGCGTTCGGCCCGCAATATCCAGGAAATTTCCGACAGCCTCGGCTTTCGCGACCCGACCTATTTCAGCCATTTCTTCAAGCGCAAGACCGGGCTTTCGCCCGCCGGCTATCGCGAGATCGCCCGCGCTTCGGCCGGCTCCGAAAACAGCATGCTGTCCTCGGGCTACGCCGATTGGCCCTAGAACAGGATGATTTTAGGCCCGGTCGGCCCAGGCTCCAGGAACGAGCCCGTCAATTTCCCCTGTAAATCCGCCTCAGCGCAGCAAGCAGCCCGTCCATTTCCTCGCGTGAAAACAGGGTGATGAAACGCTGTTCGTGCCTGTCGATTCGCTCGCGCGCCTGCACGAGCATCGCGTGACCGGCCGGCGTCAGATGCAGTTCCTGACGGCGGCGGTCTGCTGCGGAAGGGCGGCGCTCGATGAAGCCGCGGCCGGCCAGACGGTTGACGAGAGCCATCATGGTGGCGCGGTCGGTGCCGAGCGTATTGGCGAGGTCGATCTGCGATGCGCCCGGATTGCCGGCCAGCAGTTCCATCACAGCGAGCTGCTTCTGCGTCAGCCCCAACTCCTCCATGGTTGCTGCGAAATCGCGATAGATCGCGACATGCGCCATGCGCAGGTGAAAGCCAAGGAGATCGCCAAGCCGGCCGACGTCGAGCGGCGGCGTCAGCGAAGTGTCTTCGCCCTCCAAATCGTCCTGCGGTGGTTTTGCAGCCATCGTTCCTCTCGCGTCGTCAAGCGTCATAACCATCAAAATCAGCGGGTTAGTCAATATCGGCTATGCCGATTCCGAGGTTGAAATTGAATGACAGGATTGCCGCGAACAGCCTCTTGCATTGCCGGAGAAAAATAATAGTATGTGTTACATACAAATTTGATGCCTGCTGGAGGAGCGGCGGGCATGGGAGGAGAAAATGGCGCATTCCTTTTCCGGAGTGGTTTCGTCGGCGGATTGCGGGCTGGTCACGTATGATCCAGTCCTGTACCGCGCCCGCGTCGCGCCGGATCGCCGGGCACTGTTCGAAATCGCCACCGGCCGGCAGCTGACCTACGCCGAACTCGATCTGCGGATCGCCCGCTGCGCCGGGTTCCTCAGCGCGGTGCTCGGTCCGCGGCGGGATGGCGCACGTGTTGCCATGCTGGCGCGCAATGCGATGGATTCCGTCGTGCTAGCCTTTGCCTGCCAGCGCGCGGGCGCCATTTACGTGCCGCTCAACTGGCGCCTCAACGCCGCCGAGCTTCGCCCGATCCTTGCCGATTGCGCTCCGGCTCTGCTGGTTCGCGATGACGAGTTTGCGGCAACGGCAGCGGACATCGCCGCGGCTGATGCCGAGATGATGGTGATATCGACGGGCGACGGATCGGCCGGTCTTGCGGCACGGATCGAGGCGAGCCTTCCGGCTTCTCCGGTGCCCGGCGATGCGGATCAGCCTTGCGTTCTCCTCTACACGTCGGGCACGACGGGACAGCCGAAGGGCGTCATCATCACCCGTCGCAACGCCTTCTTCGCCGCCGTCAATTTCTCCTTCGTCGGAGAGATCGGGCAGGGCTCCGTCGCACTCTGCGACCTGCCGTTCTTCCACACGATCGGGCTGATCGCGGTGGCGCGCACGACATTGATGCTGGGCGGCACGCTCGTCGTCTCCGACCGCTTCACGCCGGCGCGAACGCTTGCCGCCCTTGCCGACCGGCAGCATGCCATCACCCATTATTTCGCCGTGCCGCAGATCGCGCTCGCCCTGCGCAACGACCCTGCTTATAGCGCCACGGCTCTTTCAGGCCTGCATGCGCTCTTCGTCGGCGGTGCGCCGCTGACGCGGGCGCTGATCGAAAGCTATCTCGAGGACGGTGTCGCGCTGGTCAACGGTTATGGCATGAGCGAGGCGGGAACCGTGCTGCATGTGCCGATCGACCGGCGCGCGGTGCAGGAAAATCCCGGCAGCGTCGGTCTTCCGGCGCCGCTGCTCGACATCCGTGTCGTCGGCGAGGATGGCCGCGACGTGGAGGACGGCGAAATCGGCGAGTTCTGGCTGCGCGGGCCGGCGGTGACGCCGGGCTATTGGAACAAACCGGCCGAGACCGCCGCCGCCTTCGCCGACGGCTGGTATCGCACCGGCGATCTCGGCCGGCGCGAAGCCAACGGTTTCTATCGCATCGTCGACCGGTTGAAGGACATGTATATCAGCGGCGGTGAGAATGTTTATCCCGCCGAGGTCGAGGCGGTGCTCGCAAGCCATCCCGATATCCTCGATGCCGCGGTCGTCGGCGTTCCCGACGACAGGTGGGGCGAATGCGGCATTGCCTATGTCGTGCTGCGGCCGGGGGCTGCGGCAACGAGCGAGGGCGTTGCCGGCCATTGCGCGGCAAGGCTCGCCGCCTTCAAACGCCCGGCGCGCATCCTTTTCGTCGACGCCATCCCCCGCACCGCCTCCGGCAAGGTGCAGAAACATCTGCTGCGCCAGTTCCATTCCGAAGCCCTTCAACGACAGGCCTTGTGACGCCGACCCCGGCATCATGCCGAAACCAATGGAGTGACCCATGACTGAAAAGACATCGCCGGTTCTGGTCGAATTCGACAGCGGCATCGCTTTCGTGACCCTCAACAGACCTGAAAAGCGCAATGCGATGAATCCGGCACTCAATGCCAGGATGCTCGAGGTACTCGACGAACTCGAAGGCGACGAGCGCTGCGGCGTCCTCGTGCTGCGCGGCGCCGGCGAGTCCTGGTCGGCGGGCATGGATCTGAAGGAATATTTCCGCGACAACGACGACAAGCCGCGCGACGCCACGCTGAAGGCACGCCGCCAATCCGGCGGCTGGTGGGGCCGGCTGATGTATTTCGAAAAGCCGACGATCGCCATGGTCAACGGCTGGTGCTTTGGCGGCGCCTTCACGCCGCTCGTTTCCTGCGACCTCGCCATTGCCGCCGAGGAGGCGAATTTCGGCCTCTCCGAGATCAACTGGGGCATTCTGCCGGGCGGCAACGTCACACGCGCCGTCGCCGAGGTGATGCGCCATCGCGATGCCCTCTATTACATCATGACCGGCGAATTGTTCGGTGGGCGCAAGGCCGCCGAAATGGGCCTCGTTAACGAGGCCGTGCCGCTGGCGGAACTTGAAACCCGCGTGCGAAAGATCTGCGCCAGCCTGCTCGAAAAGAACCCGGTGACGCTGAAGGCCGCCAAGGACACCTACAAGCGCGTGCGCAATCTGCCATGGGAGCTTGCTGACGACTACATCTACGCCAAGCTGGAGCAGATGCTGTTTCTCGACAAGACCAAGGGACGCGATGAAGGGCTGAAGCAGTTCCTCGACGACAAGACCTATCAGCCCGGGCTCGGCGCCTACAAACGCGCGCGCTGACTGTCGCGAGGATTATCGGGAGGAGGAAAGCGATGAAAATCCATGCCGCGGTGGCGCGTGCGCCGCATATGCCGTTTTCGCTGGAAAGGCTCGATCTGGAAGAGCCGAGAGAAGGAGAGATCCTGGTTCGCGTGATGGCGACAGGGGTCTGCCACACCGACATCGTCATGCGCGACCAGCACCTGCCGGTGCCGCAGCCGGTGGTGCTCGGCCACGAAGGTGCGGGCGTCGTCGAGCGTGTCGGTCCGGGTGTCGCCAAGGTGAAGCCCGGCGATCACGTGGTCATGACCTTCAATTCCTGCGGCCATTGCCCGAGCTGCAATGATCATGAGGAGACCTATTGCCATGAATTCTTCCCGCGCAATTTCTTCGGCGCGCGCGCCGACGGTTCGAGCGGGCTCTCCTGCGAGGGAGAGCGGATTCATGGCAATATATTCGGACAGTCCTCCTTTGCGAGCCATGCGCTCTGCCATGAGCGCAATATCGTGAAAGTGCCTGAGGACGCCGATCTGGCGCTGCTCGGGCCGCTCGCCTGCGGCATCCAGACCGGCGCCGGCGCGGTCATGAATGCGCTGAAGGTCGAGCCAGGAAAAGTGCTTGCGGTTTTCGGCATGGGCTCGGTCGGCCTTGCCGCCGTCATGGCGGCGCGGATCGTCGGCGCTTCCAGGATCATCGCGGTCGACGTCAATGCGGCGCGGCTGGCGCTTGCGGCCGAGCTCGGCGCGACCGACATTGTCGACGGCAAGGCCGGCGATGCGGTCGCCGCGATCATGGCGCTGACCGGCGCCGGCGTCGATTATTCGATCGATGCGTCGGGCGTGCCCGCCGTCATCGACCAATGCGTGCGGGTGTTGGCCCCGCGCGGCACCTGCGGCATCGTCGGGGCTTCGCCGCACGGTGCGACGCTGACGCTCGATCTTACCCACATCCTGTCCGGCGGACGCCGGGTCCGCGGCATCGTCGAGGGCGATTCCAATCCCGACGTGCTGATCCCGCTCTTGATCGACCTCCACAGACAGGGCCGCTTCCCCTTCGACAGGCTCGTCACCTTCTATGATTTCGCCGACATCAACCAGGCGGTGGAGGATGCGGAAAAGGGCATTGTGCTGAAACCGGTCGTGCGTCAGCCGGCCGCCTGACATCGTTCAAGGGAGGAAAGAATGAACACCGTCAGCCCAATCTCGACCGATACCAGCCCCGACGCCATGAAGGCGCTGCTTGCCCGGCAAAGGGCGTCCTTCCTCAAGGAAGGGCCGCCGAGCATAGCGACCCGCATCGATCGCATCGACCGCGTCATCGCCCTTCTCGTCGATCATAAGGACGCAATTGCCGCCGCCCTGTCGGAGGATTTCGGCAGCCGCAGCGTCGAGGCGAGCCTGCTTCTCGACGTTTTCACCTGCGTCGGTTCGTTGAAATACGCCAAGGCCCATGTGGCCGAATGGCTGAAGCCCGAGCAGCACCAGGCCTTGTTCCCGGATGCGGTCGCCGAGGTGGTCTACCAGCCGAAAGGGGTGATCGGGATCCTCAGCCCGTGGAATTTTCCGTATCAGCTCGCCCTTGCCCCGCTGGCCGGGATTCTCGCTGCCGGCAACCGCGCCATGATCAAGCCGTCGGAGGTTACTCCGGCATCGGCAGCCTTGATGGCGCAACTTATCGCCGGCGCCTTCGACGAAACGGAAATCGCCGTCATTCAGGGCGGGCCGGCCACGGGCACGGCGTTTACATCGCTTGCTTTCGACCACCTGATCTTTACCGGCGGCACCGCGATCGCCCATCACGTCATGCGTGCGGCGGCGGACAACCTGACGCCGTTGACGCTCGAGCTCGGCGGCAAGTCGCCCGTCGTCGTCGGCCGTTCGGCCGACCTTGCAGATGCGGCGCGCCGGGTCATGACCGTCAAGACACTGAATGCCGGCCAGATCTGCCTGGCGCCGGACTACGCCTATGTGCCCGAGGAAAGCGTCGCCGCCTTTGCCCAGCATGCTGTCGCCGCGGTCAGCGCGATGTATTCGGGATTGAAGGAAAATCCTGATTACACCTCGATCGTCAATGCCCGCCATCACGCCCGCGTCCAGGGGTTGATCGACGATGCCAGGGCCAGGGGCGCCCGTGTCGTCGAGATCAACCCGGCGGCCGAGAATTTTTCCCAGCAATCGGCCCACCGTATGCCGCCGACCCTGATCCTTGATCCCACGGAAGACATGCGCGTGCTGCAGGAGGAGATTTTCGGGCCGGTGCTGCCGGTCATCGCCTATCGGGATATCGCCGACGTCATCGACCGCATCAATGCCAAGCCGCGCCCGCTTGCGCTCTACTATTTCAGCCGGGACCCCGAAGAGGAGCGCCGTGTGCTCGACAACACGACCTCCGGCGGCGTGACGGTCAACGACTGCATGAGCCACGTAACGGCGGAAGGCCTGCCCTTCGGCGGCGTCGGCCATTCCGGCATGGGCGCCTATCACGGCAAGTTCGGCTTCCTCGCCTTCTCGCATCCACGCGCCGTCTATCACCAGAGCAGGATGGTGGAAGCCGAATACATGATGCGGCCGCCTTTCGGCGAGGCGATGCGCGGCTTTCTGGCCGCGGCGATCTGCAAGTAGGGGCATGACGGGCGTTCTCGCGCTGCCGATTCGGTGTCGGTGGTGGCAGGCAAGCGGTGTGGCGCGGGCTTCAGCAGGAACGCCCAAAGCCAGCCGCTTCGCCGCCGCTTAACCAGCGACTGATCCTTATCGCGCCAGCCTATCCGAATAGCGCATTATTTGCGTCCTGGGCTTGCATATCCCGGTGCATCGGCAGCGAATGAGGCATCCGGCGCTCCGATTTAACGAAGCTCAAACCAGTCTCGTCGTATGAATAGGTTTGTTATGTGGGTTTGGAAGGTGGATCCAGCGCGGTGAACGGCAATTGGACGCAATTTGGTGGCAACCTTTCTTTCGTGTGCTTGGCGATTTCGCTGTGGGCGCTTTTTTCGATCCAGTTTCAGCGCCGTTTCTTCAACCAGGAAAAAATCGCATTCGGGATCGTCGCCGGCGGCGCCTCCATCGGATCGATATTGCTGGCCGTTGAGTTTCATCCGGGCATCTATATCGATCTGCGTTTTTCGCCGCTTGCATTGGCCGGCATGTTCGGCGGGCCGATCGCGGCGGCTTTTGCCGCATCGCTGGCGATGGCCTTTCGATTTGCCGTCGGCGGCACGGCGATGGTCGACGGGATCATCACGATGGCTGTTGCCGCCGGCATCGGCGTGGCCGGTCATTTCTGGACCCGTAAGAGATCTCCGGTGCTCGTGGACGTTGCGCTGCTGAGCCTCGCCCTTGGCGTCGCATTGGTCCTATCCATGGCCATCCTTCCCACTCTAGTGAATGCTCATGTGCTAGCCGGCGTCGGTTTTCCCCTGACCGCGTTGAATTGCCTGGCAACCGTTCTCGGCGGTTTCGTTCTGCTGAAGACACAGCAATGGGAACTCGAACGAAGCATTTTGGTGACGGCATTTTCGCAGTCGCCCGACTATCTCTATGTGAAGGACCGAAACAGCCGGTTCATAACGGTCAATGAAAACATGACCCGGCTTTTCCGCTTCAGGACGACGGCGGAGATGACCGGATTGTCGGATTTCAATCTGATGTCGCGACCGCTCGCCGAGCAACTCTACTATCTCGAGCAGCAGGTCATAGACACCGGAGTGCCGCTGATCGATTCCACCGAATATATCGAAGGCAGATTCCTGCTTGCCTCCAAGGTGCCGCTCCGGGACAGGCAGGGCCGAGTGATCGGCCTTGCAGGCGTGACACGCGATGTGACCGAGCGCACGGCGCTGGAGCGGGAATTGCGCGAAAGCAAGAACCTCTTGTCGCATGCGATGGCCGGCATGTCCGATGGTATCGCCATGTACGACAGCAAGGGTTTTCTTGTCTTTTGCAACGATCAGTACCGCAGCGCCTTTCCGTTGTCTGGTGATGCCCGGGTGGTCGGCGCGCATATCAGCGACATCCTGCGCCGCGTCGTCGAAACCGGCGAGCGGCCAGGCGTAGTGGAGGGTGATCCGGAAGAGTGGATCAAGCTCGCCAGCGCGACGCTGCACAGCAACAAGGACGAAGAGGTGCAGCTTCACAACGGCGACTGGCGCAGCATCCGCACAAGACTTGCCGAAGACGGCACGGCGATGGCTGTCGTCTCGGACATCACGGCGACGAAGCAGGCGGAAATCGCGCTCAGGCTGTCGGCCGAGCAACTGAGGAATCTGGCCGAGACCGACGGGCTGACCGGCATCGTCAATCGCCGCGCCTTCGATGAAAGCTTCGCGCGTGAGACCGCCGGCAGCGCCAGGAAGAACACGCCCTTCAGCCTGCTGATGGTCGATATCGACCGCTTCAAGGCCTATAACGATACCTATGGGCATCCCGCCGGCGACCAATGCCTGCGCGTCGTCAGCAAGTGCCTGCGCCAGTCCGTCAGCCGGCCGGCGGATATCGTCGCGCGCTACGGCGGCGAGGAATTTGTGGTGTTTCTTCCCGATACCAGCGCCAAGGGGGCAATGATCGTCGCCGAGCAATTCGCCCGCCGCCTGGCCAAGGAGAATATCCTTCATTCCGGCAGCGAATTCGGGCGGGTCACAGCCAGCATCGGCATATCCTGCGCGACAGGGGCAACGCTGCGGGCCAGCCCGAACCGGCTGCTGGCCGAGGCCGACGCCGCGCTTTATGAGGCCAAGACCCAAGGCCGCAATCGCATCCTGGCACATTCGCGCGAGAATGGGCACGCGCTAAAGGAAACCGGCTAAAGCGCGCCGCTTCGCCGCGTCAATCCGTGCGTTCGATAGGATTTTTCTATCAAGCCATCGCGCGGACGGCCTTGATGTTTGCCGCGCTTCGACAATACAGGGGCGCATGGACACAAAATTTATCGGGAAGAAATCGGCGGCAGCCGGCGGCTGGGGCGCTTTGAAGAGCTGCGGGAAGCAGTTGCTTCAAAGCGGGATGCCGATCTCCGGAGCGCGAACGATGCTGAAGGCGAACCAGCCGGATGGCTTCGACTGCCCCGGCTGCGCCTGGGGCGATCCGGAACACGGATCGTCGTTCGAATTCTGCGAGAACGGCGTGAAGGCCGTCGCCTGGGAAGCGACGGAGAAGCGGGCAACGCCGGCTTTCTTCGCGGAGAAGACGGTATCGCAGCTTCGCCGGTTGTCGGATTACGAGCTTGAGCTCAGCGGCCGCCTCACCCATCCGATGCGCTATGACGCCAGCAGCGACCGTTACCTGCCGGTGGCGTGGAAGGATGCCTTTGCCGAGATCGGCGGTATCCTCAAGGGCCTCGGTGACCCGGATCGGGCGGAATTCTATACGTCCGGCCGGGCCAGCAACGAGGCCGCCTTCCTCTATCAGCTGTTCGTGCGCGTCTACGGCACCAACAATTTTCCCGATTGCTCCAATATGTGTCATGAGGCGAGCGGTATCGCCATGCGCCAGGCAGTCGGGGTCGGTAAGGGCACCGTTCTGCTGGAGGATTTCGAAGAGGCCGACGCGATCTTCGTGATTGGGCAGAACCCGGGCACCAACCATCCGCGGATGCTTGGCGATCTGCGCCGGGCGGCACTTCGCGGCGCGCGCATCGTTGTCCTCAACCCCATTCGCGAGCGTGGTCTCGAGCGCTTCTCCGATCCGCAGGACAAGATCGAAATGCTGCGTGGCGCGTCCACCGATATCGCCAGCCACTATCTCCAGCCGCATCTCGGCGGCGACATGGCCGCGGTTCGCGGGATGGCCAAGGCCGTGCTGGCTGCGGAAGACGCCGCCGTCGCCGCCGGTCTGCCGTCGGTCCTCGACCATACATTTCTTGCCGAACACTGCGCGGGTTTTGCCGAATACCGGGCAGTGGTGGAGGCGACGAGCTGGGCCGACATCGAAGACCAATCGGGATTGCGCCGAGAGGAGATCGAACGGGCCGCCGATGTCTATATGGCTGCCGAACGGGTCATCTGCACTTGGGCGATGGGCGTGACGCAGCATCTGCATTCGGTGGCGACGATCCGAGAGATTGCCAATTTCATGTTCCTGCGCGGCAATATCGGCCGGCCCGGCGCCGGCCTCTGCCCGGTGCGCGGCCATTCCAACGTGCAGGGCGACCGAACCGTCGGCATCAACGAACAGCCGTCGGACGATTTTCTCGATGCGCTGGAGATGCACTTCCGCTTCACCGTCCCGCGCCAGCACGGCCACAATGTGCTCGGCGCGATCGGGGCGATGCTCGACGGCTCGGCCGAGGCTTTCATCGGGCTTGGCGGTAACTTCGCCCGCGCCACGCCCGACAGCGCACTCGTCGAGAAAGCGCTTCGGCGGCTGAAACTGACGGTGCATATCGCAACCAAACCGAACCATTCGCATCTGATGCCTGGCGAGACGGCCTTTATCCTGCCGTGCCTCGGACGGACCGAGATGGACCTCAACGCGGCCGGCAATTCCCAGCTCGTCAGCGTCGAAGATTCGATGAGCATGGTGCATGGTTCCGCCGGCATCAATCGTCCGGCCTCACCGCATCTCCTCTCGGAAGTCGCCATCATCGCTGGCATTGCGCAAGCGACGGTCGGCTCTTCCGTGGTCGACTGGGCGGAACTTGCCGAGGACTATGATCGCATCCGCGATCATATCGAGGCGACCATTCCCGGTTTCGAACACTACAATGCGCGCCTGCGCAAGCCGCGTGGTTTCCACCTGCGCAACGCCGCCGCCCAACGGGAATGGCAGACGCCCACCGGCAAAGCGTCATTCGCCTGCCAGGGGCTTCCCGAACAGACGGTGCATCAGAGGGCGCGAAAAGGCGAGGGATGTTTCGCCCTGCAGACGTTCCGCTCGCACGACCAATACAATACCACGGTCTATGGCCTCGACGACCGATACCGCGGCGTCTACGGAGAGCGGCAGGTCATCTTCATTCACCCGGCGGACTTGAAGGCGATCAATGCCGAGGCCGGCGACCGCGTCGATGTGGTCGGCGAGCATGATGACGGCATCGAGCGCGTCGCACGGGATTTCCGCTTCGTGCCCTATGACATTCCGCGGGGCAGCATCGCCGGCTACTATCCCGAGCTGAACGTGCTCGTGCCGCTTGGCAGCGCCGGCGAGGAAAGCGATACGCCGACCTCGAAATCGATCATGGTTTCCTTCCGCCGGCGACATGCCGCGTGAGTGAAGAGGCATCCGACGCCGGCCGATTTCTCGCCCTTGTCGCTGCGGCGCAAGACAGGGATGCCGGGCTGACGTCGATACAGGCCGGCCTGCTCGTCGCCGCGGAGCTCGACATAGCATCTGACAGTCGCTCTTTCGCACGCAGTCTGGGGATCGCGCATGCGCTGGTGCTGCGGGAACTCAACGCGCTGGCCGAGCGAGGCGATACGCTTGAGATCGTCAAGCGGGATCCGAGGACGATGCGAGCGTTTTACAGATTGGCCAAGTCCTGAAGCAGTCGGGCAAAACTGTGCAGTGATTTTGCGACGACGGCGATGCAGGCCGGCTTATCGACGGTTCACGCGCTTCCTCGTGTCGGAGGGATATTCCCCATAGGTCGTTTTATAAACCGCGGAAAAGCGGCCGAAATGAAAGAAGCCCCATTTGAGGCAGACGGCCTTCATCGTCTCCTTGCTTTCGGGATCGAGCAGATCCTGGCGCGCCGCGCGCAGGCGAAGCATCAGCAGGTAGGCGGCGGGAGACGTTCCCTTGAAGGCGCGGAAACCGGTTTCGAGCGCCCTGCTCGAGACGCCGGCCGCTTCGGCAACCTTCGGCATGGTGATCGGCTGATCGATGTTGGCCTGCATGAACTCGATCGCTCTGCGCACATGCCTCGGAGCAATCAGGGCCGGCCCCTTGTCGAGGAAATGCGACAGCCGGTGCGGCACCATGCGCACGACCAGATCGGCCAGCGCCTGCGTCATGTGCGCCATGGCGATCGGCGACTGCAGCAAGGGGCCGTCATCGCGCATTCCTGATATGATCGTTTCGGTGAGATTGCCGATCGTCCGGCCAACCGGCGTCGACAGATCCAGTTCCGGCAGCAGGTCGAGCGATCCACTGAACGGCATTTCGAACGTCTGGCCGATTGTCTGGAGGATAACGGGCCAGTTGATCAGCAGTTCGTCGATGACGTTCCCCTGCCCATGCATGAGAACACTATCGGGTTCGAAATTGTTGTAGAGCAGCAATTTCCCTTGCCCGGCCTCGGCCTTGCGCGCGCCATAGGTCACTCCCATGCCGCCGCGACGCGGGACGACGAGCGACAGATACTCCGCCGTGCTGACGGTCGGCTCGATGTTGAACTGGAACTCGGCCTCATGATAGCCGGTCAGCAGGACCGCGCTGTCCGCCACCGAAAAATCCAATCCCCAATGGAAGTCTTTGGCGCGGCCGACAGGCTCGGCATCAAACGCGCCGAATGCACCGCCGAGCGTTTCCACCATGTTGTCGAAGGACGAACCATGGAATCGGAAGGAGAATGGCTTTGCGCTGTTTTCCGTCATGCTGTTCCCGTTATTTCTTCTGACCGAACACGGCACGAGGCATCGCTCGCATGGAGATCGACATGATGTACGTCCCTCTTTCTGGCCGCAGTCGCTGGCATTATCCTTCTCCTCCGCGCCTGGTCAGGGCCTGTTGGATGAAACGATGTGCGAGGCCTGGGCGCATATTAGCGAAAATGAGGGCTCAGCGCAGCACGTCGCGGCGCAGCGGCCAGGCTTCAACCGGATGCGGGCGTCGAAAGCTGTTCGGCCAGGCGAATTCGAGTCGAGAGCGAACCTGGCAGACGCCGGAAAAGCGAAGATTTCGAATGTTTTGTCGATAATGCCCATGGGGTCGGACTTTCCTGGCCGGTCGGCAGGAACTGACAGAGCCGGCAGCACTTGGCAACCCTTGGCGCTGCTGCTTTTGATGGTTATCCGATGATGAAACGATTAGCCAGCTTGCATGGGCGGCGTGCTTTAATGCGCCATGCGAAAGTCGCCTGCCGAAGGTTCTAAAGTGGACCGCTCGAGATAGCCTTCGGCAGGCTGACAGGCAGTTGGCATACGCACGGGATGGGGTGCGTATGGATGCAGCCCCTCCCATCATTTGGGGTGATCGATGGAGGGGTTTGGCTTTCAGACCGTAGACCATCATGGCCCCGATCACGGTTACTTTAGTGTTCCGCTGCCATGGAGCAATTGTCGCGCGTCGATATTGTCGGTCGATCGGCTTTTCGCGACGCAGTCTGGACTGGTCCTGCGCAAAATGTATAGGTCGGCGCTCCGCTCTCCCGTCTTCGCCGCTGCGCATCAGAGCTCCAATGCGACTCGCCGGCCCTCGTAGAAGGCATAGGGTGCCGCGCGGTGCGGCGCAGTCGCCGATCTCGATGGCATCGATACCCTGCGAGCGCAATTCCTGGCCCAGCCAATCGGCCGCGCCGTTGGTGGTGGCGAGCACCAGGCTGTCGCCTTCCTCGAAGAAACGCTCAAAGGTAACGGACGAACATGCGGAAAAGTTTCGACATCGTGATCGCTCAGACAACCGGCTTGCCGGTTGAGTGGCACGGCGAGGCACCGAAACTCGGTGTCGCCGGCCAAACCGAAAGAGGCCGCGCGGAGCGTCAGAGCGCGACCGAAAGGGTATTGTCGCGTCGGGCAGCAACCTCCTGCGAGTTCACCATTGCGCCGGCGAGCTGGCGGAAGGTGACGAGCCCCAGGGTTTCCCCCGATGGCGACACCACCCTGGCATCGTCGTCCGGCGTGGCGGCCAGCATGCGGACGGCTTCTTCGACCGTTGTGCCCGAGACGATCGTCAATCCGCCGGGTGCGGCGG
Organism: Rhizobium sp. M1; assembly: GCF_002531805.1. NCBI lineage: Bacteria > Pseudomonadati > Pseudomonadota > Alphaproteobacteria > Hyphomicrobiales > Rhizobiaceae > Rhizobium > Rhizobium sp. M1. The sequence continues at coordinate 27,066 of NZ_NWSW01000045.1, forward strand.
AATGCAGCGGCGTCATGACGGCTTCGACATGGACGACCCGTCCCCGGTTCACTTCCTTGACGAAGTTGGCGATGTATTCGTCGGCCGGGCGCAGCACGATGTCCTGGCTGGTGCCCTGCTGGATGACTTCGCCGTCGCGCAGGATGGCGATCTGGTCGCCGAGGCGCAGCGCCTCGTCGAGATCGTGGGTGATGAAGACGATGGTCTTCTTGATTTCCTTTTGGATGTCGAGAAGCACCGTCTGCATATCGGTACGGATCAGCGGGTCGAGGGCCGAATAGGCCTCGTCCATCAGAAGCACCGGCGCATCGTTGGCCAGCGCCCGCGCCAGGCCGACACGCTGCTGCATGCCGCCGGAAAGCTGGTTGGGATAGCGCTGCTCGAAGCCTTTGAGCCCGACCCGCTCCAGCCAGCGCATGGCGATGTCGATGGCTTTGGCCCGCTCCATGCCCTGCACTTCGAGGCCAAAGATGGTGTTGTCGAGGACGTTGCGGTGCGGCAGAAGCGCAAACTTCTGGAACACCATCGCCGTCTGCTGCCGGCGGAACGTCCGCAATTCGGTCTCGTTCATCTTCACGACGTCGACGCCGTCGACCAGCACTTCGCCGGAGGTCGGGTCGATCAGCCGGTTGATATGGCGGATCAGCGTCGATTTGCCCGATCCCGAAAGGCCCATGACGACCTGGATGCAGCCGGAGGGGATCTCGATATTGATATCCCGCAGGCCGAGCACGTGGCCGTATTTCTGGTTGAGCTCGGTCTTCGTCAGGCCTTTCTGCACCGCCTCGACATGGGCGGCGGGGTTGGGGCCGAAGATCTTGTAGAGGTGGCGGATCTTGATGCCGCCGAAATGCTGCTCAGCCATGGACGGTCTCCCGATGCTTCTGGAGCCTTTTGCCATATGCCTGGCTGACCCGGTCGAAGATGATGGCGATGCCGACGATGGCAAGGCCGTTGAAAATGCCCAGCGTGAAGTACTGGTTGGCGATCGCTTTCAGCACCGGCTGGCCAAGGCCCTGGACGCCGATCATCGAGGCGATGACCACCATGGCGAGTGCCATCATGATCGTCTGGTTGATGCCGGCCATGATGGTCGGCAGCGCCAGCGGCAGCTGCACCTTGAACAGCTTCTGCGACCGCGAGGTGCCGAAGGCGTCGGCAGCTTCGAGCACGTCCTTGTCGACGAGCCGGATGCCGAGATCGGTCAGGCGGATCATCGGCGGGATGGCGTAGATGACGACGGCGATCAGGCCGGGCACCTTGCCGATGCCGAGCAGCATGACGACCGGAATGAGGTAGACGAAGCTCGGCATGGTCTGCATGACGTCGAGGATCGGGTTGACGATGCGCTGCAGCCGGTCGGAGCGGGCCATCAGGATGCCCATCGGAATGCCGATGGCGATGGAAAGAACCGTGCAGACGAAGATCATCGAGACCGTCCGCATCGTGTCGTCCCACATGTCGAAATAGCCGATCAGCATCAGCGTCACCAGACAGCCGGCGACAATCTTCAGGCTGCGGCTGGCAAACCAGGCGATGGCCAGGATGATCGCGGTGATGATCGGCCACGGCGTCTGCGTCATGAAGCGCTCGGCGGCGATGAGGAAATGCTGCAGCGGCACGAACAGGCTTTCGATGCCGTCGCCATAGCTGCGGGTAAATCCGCGAAAGCCGTCATCGATCGCCTTCTTCAGATTGCGAAGCGCGTCATCGTTCATGTGCGGGAATTTGTAAAACCATTCCATCTCGGTTCCCCTTTCGTCAAACAGCCGTGGCAGTCTTTTTGATTTTGTCGGCGCGTGAGAAGCGGTGCGCTTTTCGCGCACCGCAATTTTTGGTTTTAGAGAGCAGCTTCGATCTTCGCGGCTGCCTCCGGCGAGACCCACTTGGTCCAGATGTCCTTGTTTTCTTTCAGGAAGTGCTTGGCACCGTCTTCGCCGGTCGCCTGGTTGTCGGTCATCCACGACATCAGCTTGTTGACCGTGTCGTTGCTCCAGGAGCGCTTCTTCAGATAATCCATGACCTCGGGGCCGACCTTTTCAGAAAAGGGCTTTGCGACGAGGGTCACGACGTGATCGACGGGCCAGGCCGCCGGCTTCGGATCGGGGCAATCGGCAACAGTGATGCAGCGCTTCCATTCGGCGGCATCCTCCGGCACACCGGCTTCGAGCTTGACCATCTGATACTTGCCGAGCAGCGCGGTCGGCGCCCAGTAGTAACCGACCCAGCCTTCCTTGCGTTCGTAGGCCTTGGCGATCGAACCGTCGAGGCCGGCAGCAGAACCGGTGTCGACGAGCGTGAAGCCCGCCTTCTCGGCTCCGAACGCCTTGTAGAGCTGCGAGGTGACGACCGTGCCGCCCCAGCCCTGCGGGCCGTTGACGATGGCGCCCTTCTTCGGGTCCTCCGGATCAGGGAAGAGTTCCGGATGCTTCAGCACGTCGCCGATGGTCTTGACGTCGGGATGGGCGTCGGCGACATATTTCGGAATCCACCAGCCCTGCACGCCGCCGTCCGGCAGCGGCGAGCCGACCTGCACGATGCGGCCTTCTTCCGTGCCCTTCTTGACGACATCCGGCAGCAGATCGATCCAGGCTTCAGGAGCGATATCTGGCTGGCCCTTTTCTGCCATGGAGGTGATCGTCGGGACGGTGTCGCCGACGGTGATGTCGGCGCTGCAGCCATAACCTTCGTTCAGGATGAACTTGTCCAGGTTGGAGAGAACTTCGGCGCTCTGCCAGTTCATGCTGGCGATGGTGACGCTGCCGCATTCGGCAGCGCTGGCAAAAGACGCGCCGCCGAGCAGGCCGAGCGTCAAACATGTCGATGCAAGTAGTTTCTTCATTCTCGTTCCCTCTATTTAGCGGCTGATCTAGCCAGGTGGGGTGCCGCAGTACCCACCCTCAACGGTCGTCAGGAAGCGTCTCCCATACTCACCGATTTCTTGAATGCTGCCGATAGTCCATCTGCCACCGCAGCGTCGAACCCGGCGTCGCGCATGCCTTCGATGGCTGCCGCGGTGGTGCCGCGATAGTCGAGAAAGGCCGCAACGGTATCGTCAGGAGATTCGTCGCGACGCTCCAGAAGGTGGCCGGCGCCGACCAGCACCGTATTGACGGCGCGCCGCGCAATCTCCGCCGAAAGGCCATGGGCGACGGCGTCGCTCATCATGGCGGCAGCGAGCAGTGCCGGAAATGCCGGACCGGATCCGGAAAGACCCGTGAGGTAGTCGATGTCGCTTTCGCTTGCGACTTCGTCTTGTGACCCGCAAGCCTCGAAAATGGCGCCGACAAGGGCCCGGTCATCTGCGGTGACACCGCTCGCGCCGATCCAGGGCGTATAGGATCTGGCCACTTCGGCGGCGGCGTTCGGCAGCGCGCGGACGACGCGACCGGTGTTATGGCGCTCTGAGAGGGCGTCCAGTCGGATGCCCGCCATGACTGAGACCACCAGTTTGCCGCCGGCATCGACCTTCAGGCCATGCCAGTCACCGGGGCGAACGGAGAGAATGATCACGTCGGAGCGGTCGGCAAGCGCCTGATTATCCGAAGTCCAGGAGGAGTTCGGGAAGCGGCGCGGCTGCTCGCCGCGATAGGAGAGGCAAAGATTTCGAGAATCGACCAGGCCGGCATCAATGATCGAGCCGGCGAGTGCCCCGCCAAGCCAGCCGCCGCCACCGATTATGCCGATCCTCAAGGAAACGCTCATCTCCGGCCTTCCTCTAACTGGGCCTATAGCCGTGCCGAGAGAAGAAGCGGTCAAGCTCTCTCTGCTGCGGCACTTCGCCCGTGTAGATCGCAATATACTCCGGAATCCGTTTCATGCGGACGGCGATATCCTCCCTCGACTGCATGGAGATGTACCCGATCTGCACGAGGTATGTTGTTCGCGCTCTGACATCTGATGTCGTTTCTGGTAACCCGAACCGCATAAACATGCGCTTCAGCGCCTCGAGCCGGATCTGGTCGGCCTGCTGAACCTCGGCCAAGAGCTCGTCCGACTGCAGCGCCCAGCTGCGGATGGCGAACTCGAATTTCGCGTCGAAGAGATCGGTGTTGAGCCAGCAATCGAAGACGTTGAGCATCGCCTCGGCCAGCGATTCCGCATAAGCCTCGGACTGCTTGATGATGTTGCCGGTGTTTTTGTCGCGCCACCGCGCCACTAACGCGCTCAACAATTCCTCCCGATCCTTGAAGAACCAGTAGAAGCTCGTCCGCGACAGATTGAGCTTCTTCGCCAGCGGCAGAATTTTCACCGAGTCGACGCCCGATTCGAGCAGGGAGTGGTAAGCTGCTTCGAGCCATCCCTCCTGCGATCCGCGCCAGCCAGTGTCATTCAAAGCCTGATCCATGAATTATCTCCTATCAAATTACGAGGCGGCGCACAAGAAAAATGTACATATGTGTCGAAAATAACGACCCATGTGTTTTCTGCGTTGACACATATGTACATTGCGCTTAGCGTTCCTCTGTCGTTTTTAATCGGAACCACGGCCCATGTCGAATGATCCCCTCCTTCAGCCTTACCAGCTTAAGCATCTGAAGCTGCGCAACCGTATCATCGTGACGTCTCACGAGCCGGCCTATCCGGAAGACGGTATGCCGAAGGAAAAGTATCGCGCCTATACGGTGGAGCGGGCAAAGGGCGGCGTGGCCTTGACGATGACGGCGGGTTCGGCGGCCGTCTCCAAGGACAGTCCGCCGGTCTTCAACAACCTGCTCGCCTATAAGGACGAGATCGTGCCCTGGATCAGGGAGATGACCGATGCGGTGCACGAGGAGGGGGCGGCGATCATGATCCAGCTCACCCATCTCGGCCGGCGCACGCGCTGGGACAAGGGCGACTGGCTGCCGGTCGTGGCGCCGTCGCATCATCGCGAGGCCTCCCATCGCGCCTTCCCGAAGAAGATGGAAGACTGGGACATCGAGCGTATCATCAAGGATTTCGCCGATGCGGCCGAGCGCATGAAGGCGGGCGGCATGGACGGTGTCGAACTCGAGGCCTACGGCCACCTGATCGACCAGTTCGTGTCTCCGCTCACCAATGAGCTCGATGGCCCCTATGGCGGTTCGCTCGACAACCGTCTGCGCTTCTGTTTCGACGTATTCAAGGCGATCCGGAAAAGGGTGGGCGACGATTTCATTCTCGGCCTGCGCTATACTGCCGACGAATGTCTTCCCGGCGGCACGGGCAAGGCCGAAGGCATCGAAATCTCCAAGCGACTGAAGGAAAGCGGCCTCATCGATTACCTGAACGTGATCCGTGGCCACATCGATACCGACGCCGGTCTGACAGACGTGATCCCGATCCAGGGAATGGCGAATTCCCCGCACCTCGATTTCGCCGGCGAAATTCGCGCCGCGACCGATTTTCCGACCTTTCATGCGGCGAAAATCCCGGATGTCGCCACGGCCCGCCATGCGATCGCGGCCGGCAAGGTCGACATGGTCGGCATGACCCGCGCCCACATGACCGACCCGCACATCGTTCGCAAGATCATCGAAAAGCGGGAAGAGGAAATTCGGCCCTGCGTCGGCGCCAATTACTGTCTCGACCGCATCTACCAGGGCGGAGCCGCCTACTGCATCCACAATGCCGCCACCGGCCGCGAGCTGACCATGCCGCATATCCTGGCCAAGGCCGATGTGAAGAAAAAGGTCGTTATAGTCGGCGCCGGTCCGGCCGGTCTTGAGGCGGCGCGGGTCGCCGGGGAGCGCGGCCACAAGGTCGTCGTTTTCGAGGCGGCGAACAATCCCGGCGGCCAGATCCGCCTCACCGCCCAGAGCGAACGCCGCAGGGAGATGATCAGCATCATCGACTGGCGCATGAGCCAGTGCGAGAAATACGACGTGACCTTCCACTTCAACACCTGGGCGGAAGCCGACACGATCGAAGCCGAAAACCCCGATGTCGTCATTATCGCGACCGGCGGCCTGCCGCATACCGAAGTTCTTTCGAGAGGCAATGAGCTGGTGGTCTCCTCATGGGACATCATCTCCGGCGACGTGAAGCCCGGCACCAACGTCCTGATTTTCGACGATGCCGGCGACCATGCCGGCCTTCAGGCGGCGGAATTTCTCGCCAAGGCGGGCGCCAAGGTCGAGATCATGACGCCCGACCGGTCCTTCGCGCCGGAGGTTATGGCGATGAACCTCGTGCCCTATATGCGCTCCCTTCAGAAGCATGACGTGACCTTCACCGTCACCTATCGCCTGGAGGCGGTCGAGAAGAGCGGCAATCAACTCGTCGCCCATGTCGGCAGCGATTACGGCGGGATTGCCAAGCAGAGCAGCTACGATCAGATCATCGTCAATCACGGGACCATTCCGCTCGATGAGCTCTATTTCGAACTGAAGCCCAATTCGAGCAACTTCGGCGAGATGTCGCACGACCAGCTTCTGGCCGGCGAACCGCAGTCGGTCGTTCGCAATCCCGAGGGCAAATTCCAGCTGTTCCGGATCGGCGACGCTGTCGCTGCGCGCAACACGCATGCCGCGGTCTATGACGGCCTGCGTCTCGCGAAAGATATATGATTGCAGGAGAGGCCACTGGTTGGCCGGGCTAAAATCGTTCTGTTCTAGGGAGGGGATGGCATGAGTTTACGCGGGGAGAGCCTGCAGCTTTTCCTGGACCCAGCGTCTGAGGCTTTCCAGAGGTTTGCGACGGCCCCGGAAGCCCGGCGCTCGATCCGGCAGTTTCTCGCAAGGCTGGAGCAGCCGGGGGCCAGACGGGCGGGGGACGGGAGCCGGTTGCCGGTCTGCGCTCACCTTGATGTGGCGCTCGCGATTGATACCTCCTATGATCCTTCGCTGGGGCGATTGGTCGAGGCGTTCAAAGGCATCGAGCCAATGCTTGAATGGCGTCGGCGCACCAAGTATGACCACTCCGCCAGCGACAATTTTGCCGATGGGCATGCCAATGCGATGATCATCGGCCCCGGCGGATTGGAGGAGCGGAGCGACCTGTGGCTCGGAGTGACGTTGATGGCGCCGCATGTGCGCTATCCGGATCATGATCATGCGCCGGAGGAGGTCTATCTCGTGCTTTCCGAGGGGGAGTTCAAGCAGGGGGAAGGGAACTGGTTTTCGCCTGGCATCGGCGGATCGTTCTATAATATCCCAGGGATCAAACACGCCATGAGGTCGGTCGACACACCGCTCTTTGCCTTCTGGGCATTGCTTTCTGATCGGCCGCACTAGCGCGATGCGCAGATTCAAAACCTTGCAGCGTCCTGTGCGCATCTGAAAAGACGTCCGGCGCTATAGGGATCAGCATTCGGAATAACAAAGGGGATTTGCAAATGAAGATTCTCGTGCCCGTCAAACGGGTTGTCGACTACAACGTGAAGATCCGGGTGAAGCCGGATGGTTCGGGTGTCGAGCTTGCCAATGTGAAGATGTCGATGAACCCGTTCGACGAGATCTCGGTGGAAGAGGCGCTGCGGCTGAAGGAAGCCGGCAAGGCGGAAGAAGTGGTGGTGGTGTCGATCGGCCCGGCCAAGGCCGAGGAGACGCTGCGCACGGCGCTGGCCATGGGCGCCGACCGGGCGATCCTGGTCGAGACCGACGATCAAGTCGAGCCGCTCGCTGTCGCCAAGATCCTCAAGGCGGTCGCCGATGCCGAGCAGCCGGGGCTGATCATCACGGGCAAGCAGGCGATCGACGACGATTCCAACCAGACCGGCCAGATGCTGGCGGCGCTGCTCGGTTCGGCCCAGGCGACCTTCGCCTCGAAGATCGAAATCGGCGACGGCAAGGCTGAGGTCACCCGCGAGGTCGATGGCGGCCTGCAGACGATCGAGATCAAGCTGCCGGCGGTGATTACCACCGACTTGCGCCTGAACGAACCGCGTTATGCCTCGCTGCCGAACATCATGAAGGCGAAGAAGAAGCCGCTGGAGAAGAAGAGCCCGGCCGATTTCGGCGTCGATACGACGCCGCGGCTGAAGGTGTTGAAGACCGAGGAGCCGTCCGGCCGCAAGGCCGGCGTCAAGGTCAAGTCGGTCGCCGAACTGGTCGACAAGCTGAAGAACGAAGCCGGCGTGCTGTAATCGGGTTGGAACAGGAGCAACTATCATGACCATTCTTCTTCTGGCCGACCATGACGGCAATCACCTCTCCGACCAGACCGCCAAGGCGCTGACGGCGGCAAGCCAGATCGGCTCCGACGTGCACATCCTGGTCGCCGGCAAGGCCGCCAAGGCTGCGGCCGATCAGGCCGCCAAACTCTCCGGCGTTTCCAAGGTGCTGCTCGCCGAAAGCGATGCGCTTGCCAACAATCTCGCCGAGCCGTTGGCCGATCTGATCGTCTCGCTCGCCGGTTCCTACGACGCGATCCTGTCTGCCGCCACCTCGGTCGGCAAGACGGTGCTGCCGCGGGTCGCAGCCCTGCTCGATGTCGCCCAGGTCTCGGAGATCATCGAGGTCGTCTCATCCGATACCTTCAAGCGGCCGATCTATGCCGGCAATGCCATTCAGACGGTGCAGGCAAGCGATGCCAAGAAGGTCATCACCGTGCGCACCGCCTCGTTTGCCTCCGCCGCGGAAGGCGGCTCGGCAACGGTGGAGGCGATCGCAGCGATCTCCGATCCGGGTCTGTCGCGCTTCGTCGCCGATGCGCTGTCGGCCTCCGACCGTCCGGAGCTGACCTCGGCCAAGATCATCATCTCCGGCGGCCGGGCGCTCGGTTCGGCCGAGAAGTTCAAGGAGGTCATCCTGCCGGTTGCCGACAAGCTCGGGGCTGCCGTCGGCGCCAGTCGTGCGGCCGTCGATGCCGGTTATGCCCCGAACGACTGGCAGGTCGGCCAGACCGGCAAGGTCGTCGCCCCCGATCTCTATATCGCCGCCGGCATCTCCGGGGCGATCCAGCATCTGGCCGGCATGAAGGACAGTAAGGTGATCGTCGCCATCAACAAGGACGAGGAGGCGCCGATCTTCCAGGTCGCCGACTACGGCCTCGTCGCCGATCTCTTCGACGCCCTGCCGGAATTGCAGAAGGCGCTTTAACGGGGAGATCGAACGTGGCGCGCGTGGTGGGACGTCCAATCAGACCTGGTGCTGACCTTCTCCTGAACGATGACGAAAAGCCGGCTTATATAAGGCTGCACGACATCGGAAGGGAAAGGCGTCCCCAGCCGCTGCAGGAATTTCTCAACGATATCGGTGGGCTGATGCTGTCGGCCGACGCTCCCGCCGTTGCCAGTTTCGTTGCCGGAAAGGTCCTTCAAAGACTGCTCAAGACAGGCAAGGTGCGCCCGGAGGGAGGCCCTCTCCCCGGGGTGCCCGAAGGGCTGAATGACGCCGTCAGCCATCTGGCGAAATCCGGGCGGAAATACGAGGCAATCGCCGATCAGTTCAACAGTCTCGCCGGCAGGCTGCTGTGGAGACGCGGCCGCACTGGCCCGTTTGCAAGCCTGAACTTCGGCAATACGCACTCCCATGCGGTTCTGGTCGGCCCTGGCGGCATGGAGGAGCGCGCCGATCTCCGGGTCGGCGTGATCTATATGGATCGCTACACCCGCTTCCCCGATCATGTTCAGACGCAGCCGCGCGCCTTCATTCTGCTTTCGCCGGGAGAAATCTGCCTTGGCGATTCCCAGTGGTTTTCTGCCGCGACCGGTACGGTCTTCGCGAATGATGCCGGGCAATCCTTCGCGATAAGGTGTACGGCCCAGCCGCTTCTTGCGGTGTGGTGTCAGGTCGAGCCGGGATGAACGGGGTGAGGCCGAAGCGGACCGTTTCGATCTCTCGGCCGCATCTCCGCATATTTAACAACCGAAATTGAATTAACAGGAGGGATTATCAAATGGACGTTCGCGCCGCCGTGGCCGTACAGGCCGGAAAACCGCTGGAAGTGATGACCGTGCAGCTCGACGGCCCGAAGGCCGGCGAGGTGCTGGTCGAGGTCAAGGCGACCGGCACCTGCCACACCGACGATTTCCCCCTGTCGGGCGCCGATCCGGAAGGCCTATTCCCGGCCATTCTCGGCCATGAGGGTGCCGGCATCGTCGTCGATGTCGGCCCGGGTGTGACCTCGGTCAAGAAGGGTGACCACGTCATTCCGCTCTACACGCCGGAATGCCGCGAGTGCTATTCCTGCCTTAGTCGCAAGACCAATCTCTGCACCGCCATCCGCTCGACCC
>NZ_NWSW01000046.1:0-35652 GCF_002531805.1 Rhizobium sp. M1
CCAAACATTCACAGGCTCTCAGGATGAGGGCTGATCGTTGCGCGCTGGCTGAGATGACGCGGGTGGTATGCCGGTCGCCCGGCCCTCCGCATGGCTCCGGGCGTTCGTCGCTGCAATCGATTCACTGGATCGATTGCTCGGCTTCGCCGACCGCGCCTCACCCATTCCCAATCAGAATGCCTGCTCCGAGCACCAGGCTGCCGCCGAGGACGACCTGGAAGGCGGCGCGCAGGAAGGGAGTCTCCATGTAGCGGTTCTGGATGAAGGCGATCGCCCAAAGTTCGAAGAAAACGATGACGCCGGCGGTGATCGTCGCCGTCCAGAAATGCGGGATCAGATAGGGCAGCGCATGGCCGAGACCGCCGAGCGTCGTCATGATGCCGCAGGCAAGGCCGCGTTTGACCGGCGAGCCCCTGCCGGAGATCTTGCCGTCGTCATGGGCGGCTTCGGTGAAGCCCATCGAGATGCCGGCGCCGACGGAAGCGGAAAGGCCGACAAGGAAGGTCTGCCAGGTGTCCTGGGTGGCAAAGGCGGCGGCAAAGATCGGCGCCAGCGTCGAGACCGAGCCGTCCATCAGCCCGGCAAGGCCCGGCTGCACATAGGTCAGCACGAATTGCCGGTGCGCCGCCTCGTCCTCGTCGCGCTTGATATCTTCGGGCGTATGTTTGTCGCCCAGCATGCGGGCGATATCTTCGTGCCCCTGCTCGGCAAGAGCGAGATCGCCGAGAAGCTCACGCGTCGAAGCATCGGAAGTCTGCTTTGCCGCTTCGACATAGAAGCGGTAGGCCTGCTCCTCCATCGCTTCGGTCTCCTGCCGTATCGCATCGAGCGAAAGGCTTGCCCTGAGCCAGTCGGGCTTGCGTTCGTAGAAGCCCTGCACATGTTCGCGCCGGATCAGCGGGATGCGCTCGCCGAAACGCTGGCGATGGATCTCGATCAGAGATTTGCGATGGGTATCCTCGACCTCGGCCATATCTTCGAAAACCTTTGCCGAGGCCGGGAATTCGTTCCGCAGCCTGTCGGCATAGGCAAGATAGATGCGGGCATCGTCTTCCTCGGAGGCGATTGCGAGGGCGAGAATCTCCTGCTCGGACAGCGACTCGAAAGACCGTTTCGGTGATCTGAAAAATCGCGCCAACATAACTAATCTCCATAATTTAGAATTATTCTAAATCTAAAGAAGGAGCCAATGGCGGTCAAGGGTGCAGACAGGCCGGCTGACAGATTGCCGCAAGCCGCACGGATGCCTTTGGCGCGCCGGCACAAACACCTATATGAGGGGGCGCCGCATCATGCGGCGCCGGGGTTTATGATGGATAATGACATTCAGGGCCGCCCTGCCCATGTCGCGGCGATCCGCGAAAGGGCCGAGGCGGAGATGCGGGCGATGGGCGTCGACGAGGCCTTCATCGGCAGGCTGGTCGAGACCTTTTACGGGCGCGTGCTGGCGCATCCCGATCTCGGTCCGGTGTTCGACGCCAGGCTCTCCGGCCGCTGGCCGGAGCATTTGGAGAAGATGAAGAGCTTCTGGTCGGCCGTCGCCTTTCGCAGCGGCGCCTATGGCGGCAAGCCGGTGCAGGCGCATACGGGCGTCGCCGATCTGACGCCAGACCTCTTTCCGAAGTGGCTGGCGCTGTTTGCCGCAACGCTCGACGATATCGCCCCGTCGCCGGAGGCCAAGGCCTGGTTCATGGCGACGGCGGAGCGGATCGCCAAAAGCCTGACGCTGTCGCTGTTCTACAATCCGGCGCTCGACGACCCGGCCAAGAAGGCGGGCTGACGCATCATTGCCTGGCGGAAAAGGTCGCGCCGGCGCTCGCGGCCACGACCAGGGCCGTTCCTGCCATCTGCAGAAGCGTCATCGGCTGCGTCAGAATGACGAAGCCTGCCAGAGCCGCAATGGCCGGTTCCAGGCTCATGAGAATGCCGAAGGACGTCGTTGGCATGCGCCGCAGGGCAATCAGCTCCAGCGTATAGGGCAGCAGCGGCACGAGCACGGCAAGGCCCGCCATCTCGATCAGGCCGTAAGCGTCAAGCGCCGGCGCTGCGCCTGAAAAGCCGAAGGGTGTGGCAACCACCGCGGCAACCATCAGCGACATGGAAAGCCCTTCCAGCCCCTTGAAGCTGGCGCCGATCTTCTTGGTCAGCACGATATAGATCGCCCAGCCGGTCCCGGCGCCGCCGGCAAAGAGAATGCCCCACATATCCCCGATCCAGCCTTCACCGTCGTGGGCGAGCGCCAACACACCAAGCGCGGCAATGAGCGGCCAGACGAGACGCCGGCTGAGACCATAACCGATGGTCGCGACCGAAAGCGGGCCGAGAAAATCGATCGCCACGGCGAGGCCGAGCGGAATGCGCTCGATCGCCGCGAAAAAACTCATGGTCATCAACGCTGTCGTCGTGCCGAGAACGAGCGCGCTTGTCCATTGCTCTCTGGAGTAGTTGAATATGCGCGGACGGACGGCGACGACCAGGATGACGGCGGCAAAGACGAGGCGCAGCCAGCTTGCGCCGGCCGGTCCGTAGGTGGCGATCGCGTGGGAAGACAGAGCTGCGCCGAACTGGATTGACGACATGGACAGGAGGCACATCAGCCCGCCGGCCGCCAGGCCGGAGGACGTTGCAGGCGTTTCCAATGCCAGCACGCCGGCGCCGTCGTTCGTTCCGTCTTTCATCTGCATCTCCGATCGAGCGCTGTTCATACGGAGGCCGCTTGCAACCGACAAATTCAATCTTCTGATCCAGGCAGCAAGAGAGCTGATGCATATCAGAGGCGGCCGGAGAGGATCACCTCTTCGGCGTCTTCGAAACTCATCTCGAAGACCTTCTTGCCGATCTCGAAGCTGAAGCCATTGCGGGCGAAGGCGGACAGTTCCTTTGCCTTCCTCTTGTCGTCGAGTTCGTCACGGCGAAACGGGCCGAAGGCGCGTTTGCGGGCGAATATGGTCGCGGCATAGAGATCGTCAGCCCCTTCGAGCGCAGCCTGCGCCTTGTCGCTCGCAACACCCTTGGCGGCAAGCTTCTGGGCGATCGCACGCTTCGACTTGCCGCTGCGCACGGCCGAGCGCGTGCTGATTTCGGCATAGGCGTTATCGTCGAGCACCTTGTTGTCATAGGCGAATTTGACGGCGAATTCGGCAACGGCCTTGAGCTGGCCGGCGCTGATCTCGTCGAACTTCTCCTTCGCCTTGCGGGTAATGGCGTTGAAGAGCTGCTTTTCCGTCATCATCCGCCGCTCCAGACGGTAGATGGTGGAGTTGCGCGCCCAGCTCAGCATGCGGGGTGTCGGGCTATCGGATGGAACGGTCTCGTCGGTCATATCAAGCGATCAGGCTTCCAAACCCTTGAGGACATTGGCGACATTGAGCCCGATTTCCGGCACGCCGTAGCCGCCTTCCATGCAGACAAGCACCGGCAGGCCGGCGGCTGATATCATCGCGCCCATGCGGGTGAAATCGTCGGAGGTGAGGCTGAAGAATGAGATCGGATCGCGTTCGAAAGTGTCGACGCCGAGCGCCAGAACGATCGCCTCGGCGCCGAAGGCCTTGATGCGGGCAAGCGCATCGGCAAGGGCCGAAGACCAGACCTGCCATGGCGTGCCCGGCGGCATCGGGTAGTTGCGGTTGGTCCCGGTGCCTTGACCTTCGCCCTCCTCGTCGGCATGGCCGAGGAAATAAGGGAAAGCCTGCATGGGATCGCCGTGCAGCGAGGCGGTGAAAACGTCACCGCGGCGATAGAACAGATCCTGGGTGCCGTTGCCGTGATGGAAATCGACATCGAGCACAGCGATCTTGGCCGCGCCGCGATCGAGCAGCCGTTGCGCCGCCACACCCGCATTGTTGATGAAGCAGTAGCCGCCGAAGAGATCGATGCCGGCATGATGGCCGGGCGGGCGGCAGAGCGCGAAGGCGAAACGATGGCCGTCAGCCAGCCAGTCGGCGCCCGTTACGGCGCAGCGCATCGCGGCGAGCGCCGCCGCGTAGGAGCCCTTGGTGATCGAGGTGTCGGCGGCATTGGCATAATGGCCGATCGCGCCGACGATATTGTCGGGCACGCGCTGGCTGGTGCGGCGCACCGGGAAGGAATTGGCGATCGCCTCGCCTTCGAAGCCGGCGGCCACCCAGCGGTCCCAGACAGTGGCGAGAAAATCGAGATAGGCGGGGTCATGCACCTTCCCAGCCGTTTCCAGCCCGTGCGCATCGGGTGCGACGACATCGGCAAAGCCCGCCTCCTTCACTGCCGCCAGGATCCATTCGGCCCGGAAAGGCGCCTCGAAGGGGGTCACCAGCTGGCCGGCATAGAGCTCGGTCCTGGCATCGCGCAGCTTATGGTCTTCGGAATAGATGACGCGCATTGCAGATTCTGCTCCTGATTGAAAATCGAGATTTACACGGCTTCGCCCCACCGAAAAAGCAGTGTGTCGGCTTGATCGCCGAGCTAAATGACGCCACCTCGCCGATGCTTTCAGAACGAGGAAATTTTCCGCATGAAAGTGCTGATGGTCGATGTCGACGGTGTGCTCATTCATGGCCGACCGGCCGATGGCCTGCCTCTCTTCACCTATCTCGAGCGCGACCTTGGGTTGCGCCTCGACCTGCTGCAGCAGGCATTCTTCCAGACCCACTGGAGCGACATCGTCATCGGCCGCGAGGCGTTGGAACCGCGGCTTTCGGCCGTGCTTGCAGAGATCGCGCCCCATCTTAGCGCCGCAACCCTGATCGATTATTGGTTCGAAAACGATTCCCGCCTCGATCTCAATCTCTTGGAAGAGCTTGCCGCCCTCCGGCAAGGCGGTGTTGCCGTCTTTCTGGCGACCAATCAGGAGCACAGGCGGGCACGCTACCTGATGGAAGAGGCCGGCCTCGGCGCGCATGTCGACGGCATCATCTATTCCGCCGCGCTCGGACATCGCAAACCTTCGCCGGACTTTTTCCGGCTGGCGACCGAACGCGCCGGCGCCCCGCCCGGCGAAATCGGCTTCATCGACGACACGGCGGAAAATATCGAAGCGGCGCGGCAGTTCGGCTGGAACGCGGCGCAATGGACGGCAGGCACCACGCTTGCCGGGGCATTTCCGGCTTTGCGTCGGCCGGCGTGAGTGGAGCCGGCGCAATCAGGCGAGCCGCTTGTAAAACAGGGTGGTGTCGCAATAGCCGCCTTGCGGCCACAGCGCATAGTCGGGAATGACGCCGACGCGCTGCCAGCCGAGACGCGGATAAATCGCTTCGGCATCGCTGCCGGTTGCCGTGTCGAGCACGAGCAGGGTCTTGCCGTGCTTTGCTGCCTCGCGTTCGGCGGCCTCCATCAGCAGCCGGGCGAGGCCCCGCCCGCGGACGGAGCGATGCACCAGGAGCTTCTTCAGATCGCCGCGATGCGGCTGGTTCGGCATCTGCGCCGACCCCACCTGCACCGTACCGACGATCCTGCCCTCCAGTTCAGCGACCAGAAGCAGGCTGACGCCCGCCCCGACCGCATCGGCGACATCGCGCCAGTAGGGTTCGGCATCGTCAGGCCCATAGGGCTGCATGAAGCCGACGGAGGCGCCGCCGGCGACGCAATCGGCGAGCACGTCCGAAAGATCGGCGATGACGGCGCGGGCCTCCGCGGCGGAAAGGGCACGAATGGCGGGCATATGCTTCTCCTGAAATGAATATCGTTATCGGCCGCCGCGATCGAGCACGACGCAATAACGCGCCGGCGCGTTGCCGGGATTGTGAAAGACATGGCCCTCGCCGACCGGCATGAAGAGGCAGTCGCCGGGGCGCAGCCGGTAGACGGTTTCGTCCGCCGTCATCTCCAGCTCGCCATCGAACAGCCAGATATGCTGCGTCATGCCGTGGGATGCCGCATGCGGGGGAAAGCTGACGCGCGCGCCAACGGGGAATTCGACTTCGACGATATCGACATCGGAGGCGGTGCCCGGCGCCGACACCGCACGCCTGAGATAGCCGGTTTCCGGATCGCGCCAGACCTGCTGCTCCTGCCGGCGGGCAAGCGGCGAGGCCTGCTCCCCCTCCTCCGCGAAGAAGGCAGAGAGCGACAGGCCGAGCGCGGCGCAGATCCTTGCCAGCAGCGAGGCCGTCGGGCTCGCCTCGGCCCGTTCGATCCGCGAAATCATCGCGCGGCTGACGCCGGAAGCTGCGGCAAGATCCTCCAGCGTCAAACCCTTATCCAGCCGCAGCGTGCGGATGCGAATGCCGATCGCCTGTTCGAGTTGCTGTTCCATCGTCCCATCCGCAATTCTACTATAAGAGAAATACATGATCCAATGATGGAATCAAGCCAATAAGCGGGGCGCGCACGCAACTTGCCTTCGCCGCAGCCTCGCCGGTATATGTCAGCGCGATCGATGGAGAGACCAATGGACGCCAGCACACAGAGCACGGAACTGACGGGAAGCTTCACGGCCGCCGCCTGGGACAGGATTGCACCCATCATGGCCGAGATCGAGGCACTGCCGCTTCTGACGCGGCTCTCCGACGGCACGCTGCCGCCGGAAATCTTTCGCCACTACATCCTGCAGGACGCGCTTTATCTCAAGCACTATGCGCGATGCCTGGCCATCGTCGCGGCCAAGGCGCCCGACAATGCGCAGGTGCTGCGTTTTCTCGGCTCGGCGCAGAAGGCGATCACCGTCGAGCAGGGCCTGCATGCCGGCTTCCTCACCCAGTTCGGCATCACGGCCGCGGATGTGACCTCGGCCGAGCCGTCGCCCACCTGCTTTGCCTATACCAATTTTCTGCTGGCCACCGCCTATCACCGCTCCTACGCGGTGGCGCTTTCCGCCATTCTCCCCTGCTTCTGGATCTACTGGCATGTCGGCGAAGCGATCAAGAACCGGCCTGTTGTCGAGGGCAATGCCTTCCAGGCCTGGATCAACACCTATGGCGATCCGCAATTTGCTGCCGGCGCCCGCGAGGTGATCGCGCTGACCGACATCGCCGCCCGCGCCGCCTCGCCGATGGAACGCGCCGAAATGGCCGATGTTTTCGTGCGCGCCTCGCAATATGAATGGATGTTCTGGGATTCCGCCTGGCGGCTGGAGACCTGGCCGGTCTGAGACGCGCTCGACCGGCTCGTAAAATAGCGTAAACGGCGGGATAATTACCGCTTTGCGGCCGGGGGCGGCGCTGCTATATGGCGCGCATGAGCACCAATTCGACCACTCCGCTGTCCCATATCCGCAACTTCTCGATCGTGGCCCATATCGACCACGGCAAATCGACGCTGGCCGACCGCCTGATTCAGACGACGGGCGGCCTTGCCGAGCGCGAAATGTCCGAGCAGGTGCTCGACAATATGGATATCGAGCGCGAGCGCGGCATCACCATCAAGGCCCAGACCGTGCGCCTGCACTACCAGGCCGACAATGGCGAGAAATACATTCTCAACCTGATCGACACGCCCGGCCACGTCGACTTCGCCTATGAAGTCTCACGGTCGCTGTCGGCCTGCGAGGGTTCGCTGCTGGTCGTCGACGCTTCGCAGGGCGTGGAAGCGCAGACGCTCGCCAACGTCTATCAGGCGATCGACAACAACCACGAGCTCGTCACCGTGCTCAACAAGATCGACCTGCCGGCGGCCGAACCCGACCGCATCAAGGAACAGATCGAGGAAGTGATCGGCATCGACGCTTCGGAGGCGGTGCTGATCTCGGCCAAAACAGGCCTCGGCATTCCCGATGTGCTCGAAGCGATCGTCCACAAGCTGCCGGCGCCGAAGAGCCCGGGCGGCGAAAAGGCGCCGCTGAAGGCGCTGCTCGTCGACAGCTGGTACGACACCTATCTCGGCGTCATGGTTCTCGTACGCATCATCGACGGCGTCCTGACCAAGGGCCAGACCATTCGCATGATGGGCACCGACGCGAAATACCAGGTGGAGCGTGTCGGCGTGCTGACGCCGAAGATGGTCAATGTCGACAGCCTCGGCCCCGGCGAGATCGGCTTCATCACCGCCTCGATCAAGGAAGTGGCCGATACCCGCGTCGGCGATACGATCACCGAGGACAAGCGGCCGACGGCCCAGGCGCTGCCGGGCTTCAAGCCGGCACAGCCGGTGGTGTTCTGCGGGCTCTTCCCGGTCGACGCCGCCGATTTCGAGGATCTGCGCGCCGCCATGGGCAAGCTTCGCCTCAACGACGCTTCCTTCTCCTTCGAAATGGAATCCTCGGCCGCCCTCGGCTTCGGCTTCCGCTGCGGCTTCCTCGGCTTGCTGCATCTCGAAATCATCCAGGAACGGCTGGAGCGCGAGTTCGACCTCGATCTCATCGCCACCGCCCCGTCGGTGGTCTACAAGATGTTCATGACCGACGGCTCCGAGCGCGAGCTGCACAACCCGGCCGACATGCCCGACGTCGTCAAGATCTCGGAGATCCACGAGCCGTGGATCCGCGCGACGATCCTCACACCCGACGATTATCTCGGCGGCATCCTGAAGCTCTGCCAGGACCGGCGCGGCATCCAGATCGAACTGACCTATGTCGGCACGCGGGCGATGCTGACCTACGACCTGCCGCTCAATGAAGTCGTGTTCGATTTCTACGACCGGCTGAAGTCGATCTCGAAGGGCTATGCCTCCTTCGACTATACGCTCACCGATCATCGCGAGGGCAATCTCGTGAAGATGTCGATCCTCGTCAACGGCGAGCCGGTCGACGCGCTGTCGATGATGGTGCACCGCACCGCCGCCGAAAAGCGCGGCCGCGACATGTGCGAGAAGCTCAAGGAGCTGATCCCGAAGCACATGTTCAAGATCCCGATCCAGGCCGCGATCGGCGGCAACGTCATTGCCCGCGAGACCATCTCGGCGCTGCGCAAGGACGTGACCGCAAAATGCTACGGCGGCGACGCCACCCGCAAGCGCAAGCTGCTCGACAAGCAGAAGGCCGGCAAGAAGCGCATGCGCCAGTTCGGCAAGGTCGAGATTCCGCAGGAAGCCTTCATCGCGGCGCTGAAGATGGGCGACGAATAACGCTTCTCAATGGTACCTTATGCGCATATGATCTGCGCATAGGGCCAAGGAGATCGTTATGGCGCAGCAGCCAAGGAAAGCAGCGAACCTCTCTCTCGATGAGGGACTCGTGTCGCAGGCGCGTGCGCTGAAGATCAACATATCCCGGGCGGCGGAAGATGGGATCGCGAAGGCCATAAAGGCGGAACGCGAACGGCTGTGGCGTATCGAGAACGCGGAGGCCATCCGGTTGGAGAACGAGTATGTCGAAAAGCACGGCTTGCCCTTCGCCAAATACCGTCAGTTTTAATGGCGCGCTTTCACGTCTATCGCTTGAGAAGCGGGAATGTCCTGGCCATCGATCTTCAAGCCAATCTGCTTGACGATCTGCCGTCGCGGGTCATGGTTCCATTGCATCCAGTTCAGGAACTGAGCTGGTCGATCTCGCGACTGAACCCACGCTTCTCAATCGAGGGGGAAGCCTATGTCATGGCGACTCAGCGCATGGCATCGATCCCGACCACGGAACTCGGAAGCGCCATCGCGGATCTTACCGCCGACAGCGACCGCATCGTGGCTGCCGTCGATTTTCTCTTCCAGGGCTTCTGAAATCAACGCTGCGCGCTTTTCCCGCATCATGCTCTAGCTATCGGTCGCCAAAGCCCTTCGCGGAGTCTCGGAAATCCGTCGGCAATGCAGAAGATATTCCGCCGAGCCATCGTCGTCGTTCCATGCATCGGTTTCAGGAATTTCCCGCCATCCACTCAGAGCAGGATCGCGAACCATCCGGTTTTCGCCTGCGTCGACAAACGGCGCTGTCTGCATCTCGATCCCTTCAATGATCCAATCATGGATCATATCTGGCGCATCGTCGAAATGGCTGATCTGCTCGAAATAGAAGAACGGGTCGATCCCGATATAGACACGGCCTTCCAGCCATGTTCCGGGGCGCGCGTCCTTGGGCGGCGGCACATTTTGAAATGCGGGTATTCCGAAATCCATAGCCCACCAATCTTCGGATATGTGTGTGACACGACCGCGAGCCTGATAGAACGAGCCGCTCTCACGCCTCATGAAAACATCGCCGCGATGCTCACTAATCCTCAGCGCCGTTTCATTGTAGAATTCCAGGGCAAAGGCCGCCCGCTGTCCCTTTTGGAATTCGCCGTAGTTTCCATCCATGATGATCCACGCGGAAAGACCGACGGCTAGTTCATTCAGCATCCTTTTCATCCCGGACTGGTTTCTACGATCGCGCCATATACTCCTTGACCAACCCCTCATAGGCCGCCATCTCCGGCAGTGCCGCGTAGCTGTGCACCGCACCGGTCTCGGCAAAGGCCAGCTTCTCGCTCGTCCATGTTTCGATGAAAGGCGTGAACCAGCTGGGGTCATCGAGCATGGTGACGCGCAGATTGACGAACCAGTCCATGCCTTCCGGGCGGGTGAACATCCAGCTCATGCAATGCGGGCAGAAATAATGTTTCGTCGTGCCGTGCAGGCCGCCGATGACCGGTTCGCCCTTCGTTACCTCGAAACCCTCGCTGGGGATGGCGGCACTCAGCGAATAGGCGCTCGCGGTCATCCTCTGGCAGCCCGTGCAATGGCAGGCCATGGTCAGCAGCGGCGGCGCGCTGATCTTCAACCGCACCCGGCCGCAGCGGCAGCCGCCTTCCATGGGTAAGTTCTTTGCTGTCATCATTACTCTCCCCTTCCGCCACCTGATCTAGCGGAGCCGTCGCCATTGTCGAGGGAGCCCGCGGCCACGAATCTCAGGGACGGCTTATCGGACGCGCGGGATTGCCGACCACGGTTGCACCCGCCGGCACATCCTTCGTGACGACCGCGCCGGCGCCGACGATCGCGCCATCGCCGATCGTCACGCCGCCGAGGATGATGGCGCCGCCGCCGATCCAGACATCGCTGCCGATCGTGACCGGCCGGGCGATCTCGATGCCCGCGCCGCGGAGGGGAGGATCCCGGTGATGCTCGGCGCAATAAATCTGTACGCCCGGACCGAACATGCTGCGATCGCCAATCGTCACCCGGCCGGAATCGAGAATGGTGCAGCCGGCATTGAAATAGACGCGCTCGCCGAGAATGATGTTGATACCGTAAGAGCAGTGAAACGGTGCTTCGATGAAGATATCGGGCGCGGCCTGCGCAAAAAGCGCCCTCAAGGCAGGCGCTGCGGCGCCGCGCTTGTCGGGCGGCAAGGTGTTGTGGGCGTGGACGGCCACGCGCGCCTGCTGGCGCAGGCGATCGAGTTCGGCATCGAGGCAGCAATACCATTCACCGGCCGCCATCTTTTCGCGTTCGCTGACCGGCATCGCCTCGTTCCTCACGCGGTCGCTTGCAACAGCAGTCCGGCCTCTTGCCGCTCGATCAGGCTGACCCAGGCGCGCGCTATGGCAAGGCCTGCGGCATCGGCGGCGGCGCCATGGCGCGCAGCCAATTCGTCATAATTCTCCAGCCAGCCGGGAGCGATACGCTCGATCGTGCCGGGGAATTCGCCTTTCCATTGCCTGACGACCTCGGTGTCGGCCTCGAAGTGAAACTGCGTGCCGTAGACGGCGCGGCCGATGCGGAAGGCCTGGTTCTCGGCAACGGGGCTCGTCGCAAGACACACCGCACCTTCGGGCAAGGAAAACGTATCGGCGTGCCATTGAAAGATGGTGAATTCGTCGCCCACATCAGACAGCAGCGGATCGGACCGGCCTTCACCCGTGACACCAATACTGTGCCAGCCGAATTCACGAGCGGCACCCAGCAGATTGTCGGCGCCATAGGCGCGAGCGAGGATTTGGCTGCCGAGGCAGATGCCGAGCACGGCTTTGCCGGCATCGCCGAAGCGGCGCGTTAGCCGCACGAGTTCCGGCAGGTGGGGGTGCGTCTCGTCATCCAGCGCGCTCTGTTCGCCGCCGAGAATGACGAGCGCGTCATGGCCGGATATATCTTGCGGCAGACTGCCGTCCCGCCACACACGGAACCACTCGATCTCCGCTCCCGCCTCCTCGAGCGCTCTGGCAAGCGCGCCGAGCCCGGTATTTTTCATATTTTCGACGACTGCGACTCGCATGGCTTTTCCCGATCTGGCCGATGGCGGGAGGAGATCATGCCCGGATGGGGCGCGCAAGACGCTTGTGCAAGGCCGATTGCGCACGCAGGCGGCAAGGCTTAAACCTGCCGGAACGAAAGGAAATCGCCATGACCGAAAAACCCCGCGTCTCGATCCTCTACTGCACCCAGTGCAATTGGCTGCTGCGCGCTGCCTGGATGGCGCAGGAGCTGCTGCACACCTTTTCCGACAGCCTCGGCGAGGTGGCGCTGATCCCCGGCACCGGCGGCAATTTCGAAATCCGCGTCAATGGCGACCTCATCTGGGAGCGCAAGCGCGACGGCGGCTTTCCCGGGCCGAAGGAGCTGAAGCAGCGGGTCCGCGACATCGTCGAGCCCGGCCGCGATCTCGGCCATGTCGACCGCGCCTCGCTCGAGAGCTGACCTCAGCGATAGGGCGAGCGGCAGACCCGGTAGACGCCCTCATAGGTGAGGAAGTGATCCGTCCGCGGATTGTAGGAGCGGTACTCATTGGTGCACCAGGCGATATGCTTGTTCATATCGCGCGCCGCCGGCTGTGCGCGGCGCACCGGCGGCGGATCATAGGTCAGCTGCGGCCGCCCGGCCGCACCCGGCAGATAATAGGTCGGCCCGGCGCCACGCGGACGGTAATTCGGCTGGACATAGGCGGGCCGATGCCATTGCTGCGGCCCGAAACCGAAGCAGCCGCGGAAATCGCAGAGCGTCGACCCCGTGTTGAGCGGCCCAAGACCCGGCTTCGGCGAATCAGCGCTGGCCATGGCAGGCGCGAAAACAGCGAGAAGACTGGCGAACAGAAGCGTGCGGGCAGCAGCCATGAGGCATTCCTTTCGATACTCCCTCCATATAGGGCGTCGCGAGCGAAGCGCTATGCCCGCCCTCCGGCCGCTCCCTCGCATGTGATCGGCAGTTTTTTGCCGACTGTCAGGAAAACTTCAAAAACCCAGTTGACAGTCACGAGCCACCCCCTTACATCGCTCTCCGTCGCCCAGATGGCGGAATTGGTAGACGCGCAGGTTTCAGGTACCTGTGCCGCGAGGCGTGGAGGTTCGAGTCCTCTTCTGGGCACCATTCCAATCTTGATCGCTACCGAGATCAAGTACTTAAGCCTTTCCAATAAGTTGCGCATTTGGTACCTTGTAACAAAGGCCAGTAACAATGCGCTTAAGGGCTTGTCCGCCCAATGGCCCCTAAGGGCTCCCCCCAACCCCATTTCGTCAAACGAATCCCTGCCGATCTGCACAAGCGGCTCGTAGGTCGCACCCTCGTTATCCCGCTTGCCAACGACACGGTAGACTTCAAGGTCACACCCAGCACGCAGAGCATTCGGTTCTCACTTCGCACAGCTAACCCGGCAGAGGCGAAGGTCCGGCAGGCCGAAGCGCTGGCTTACATCGAGCAGTACCTTGAGGCCGTCCGCAATGGCAGGCCTATCCAGCTCACCCTCCGGCAAATCTCTGCGTTGGCCGGAGAGTTCTACAAGTCGTGGTCTTCAGGCCCAGACGCGCAACGCTTAAACTTCTCGGTGTGTCTCTTAGCATCCCTTAAGGTTTTATCGCTCATAGGTGCCAACCAGAGGAAAGAAGGTAAGGCAATGGCATTTGGGCACTCCACGAGACCAGAAAATCTGCAAGCTATCGGAAATGAGGGGCTGCTTCTCAGGCGGGCTCTCCCGGTCGAGGGTATGGAAAGCGCCTCGGTTTGGCTCTTTGACCTGAATGACCCTGCGGCACTACGCAAGTACCATGCCGCCCCGAGAGTATTGATTGAAGTTGATGACGCTGGTCTAAACCGTGACCTTCTGCGGGAATACTACTCGGTGCCGAGCCAGTTCAGAAAGCCTGGATCTGGGCCAGACGCTTACGAGTACCGTGGAGATATCGGCCCCGATCTGCTCCGCATCCACGGCGACGGCGACTGGGGAGGCATCAGGGCAGCGCAGAGGAGCGGACTTATGACTAAGTTCATGAGGTGGCTGGGGCGGGCTTGGTGACTCATTGCGTGCGGAGGCAGGAGGGTGCCATCATGCCTGCATTGGGTCCCATGGCAGGGGGCACGGGGGAACCTCGTCGCCGCTGCCACGTGGATAGCCTCTGAGATATGTGACCCCTGTATAAGTCGGGTAGACAGCCTCTTGTTTGCTCGGTTTGCGTGCAAGTAGAATACGAGTCGAATGCTTGTCCCAGCACATGGATAGTTAGATGACCGATAACACCAGCCCTGCGCGAGAAGAAGTCCCCGAACTTATTGAAGCAATTTCCTTAAAACATTTCCTGGAGAATATTCACCCCTCAATGGTGAAGCCCATCAGCGAGCTATGGGGAGTTGAGAGCAGGAATGGCTACACGCAACGCGTAATTGTCACACCCGACCTGCGCCTGCATTGCCAGCGATGTGGGGGAGAACGGACGTTTCGGTGTTCGAAGGATGAGTTCTTCAATGCTGACCAAACGGGTGGAAGTTTTAATGTAATCTATCAATGTGGCGACTGCCACGAACAGACAAAACACTATTCTCTTTACGCAGTCTTCAAAAACCGTCCGAGCGGTGAGCTTTATAAATACGGAGAATTACCTCCCTTTGGCGTCCCCGTGCCCAACAAGGTTCTGAGGCTTTTCGGTAAAGACGCCACGTTGTTCCAAAAGGGCAGGCAGTGCGAGAACCTTGGGTACGGCGTGGCTGCCTTTGCGTACTACCGGCGGGTGGTCGAAAACCACAAGAACGATATCTTCGAGGAAATTATAAAGGTCTGCCGAACAGTCAAAGCGCCGGATGACATCATCGCCGAGCTGCAACAAGCCAAGAACGAAATTGCCTTTACGAAGGCCATTGAGGCAATCAAGTCGGCACTTCCTCAGGGCCTCCTAATTAACGGCCACAACCCGCTGCTAGCCCTCCATGGTGCCCTCAGTGTGGGGCTGCATGATGAAAGCGATGAGGACTGCCTTGCCGCTGCACAAGCGGTTCGCCTAGTGCTGACTGACCTCGTAGAAAAAATAGCCACCCTGAAGCAAGACGACAGGCAGCTGAACGAAGCTGTGCGGTTGCTGCTCAGAAAGAAATCCTAACAGGCCGCCCCGAAATCACTCGCGCCGAATAGCGAGGAAGACCCAGCCGTGCTCTCTAACTGGTGACTAGGCGCTCATTGAGAAACTATCGTATTGGCGCTTCAAAATGATTTTACTCGGTGTTCTACTGCTGCTTCCTATTCCGGTGTTGGCGGCGCTGTATGCGGCCTCGTTGCCCGGCGACATGTTCCTGCGGATTTCGCATTTCAATGAATGGATGTCCGTGGCGGGAACTTTGCTCGGTTACTGGGGTCTAGTCGCCTCCAGCTATGCGGCCCTTGGGGTACGGAAGATTGAGGAGCGCTACTTCGCGAAAGCTCGACTCCCACCTCTTCGCAAAAATATTGAAAAGCTTGCAAGTGAGCTCAGCACTCACAGCGAAACCAAGGCATCCGACGCCATGCCACTCAGCATATTTTCTGCTTTGGATGTGGAGGTCCGAGCCCTAATGCGCGTAAGCGGCTTCGGCCGGAAACGGCAACTGAAGGCCCTAGTTCAGAACGTTGAAAACATATCACGATGGATTAAGAATAACCAAAATAGCGCTTCACCCCTAAATTCCTGCTCGGACTTTTGGGACCTCTACAAAGGCTTGAACGGCATCTCGTTGGAAATACGGGCGGTCATCGAGGAAGAGAAGGCAAAATAGCATGTCATATTCCAATAGTGATTGGGTTCAGGCGGTCGCAAAGCTTCTTGAAATTACCTCTAAGGAGATAATAAAGTGGGCGCCAACAAAAGAATACTCTGAGGGGAATACTGAGAGGGTTGATCGCGCTTTCGAGTCGAGACTAAATAGCAATCGGTACGTGGTGAAGAGATACCAAATCCAGTCGTGGTATGACGAAGATCCAGAAAGCTATCACTGGAACGGCCCTTATTACGGCTTGGATATCTATCGGGCCAATGTTTTCGAGCCGGAGCTAGTTGCGAGTGCTCCCGAAATCCCGATGGTAAGGGACCTCTTCAACAAAGCTGACAGCATGTATGCGTTCCAGACAGGGATACTGGATGACCTGCTGAAGCCGAACATATTTGAGTAGACGGGAAACGTAACGCTGCCCTGTAACAACCCTTGCTGCACGGCCATTATTATGCAATAAAATCAATGTGAAGAGGATAGAATGCGCAGTCCTCTTCTGGGCACCATTTCCAATTTCAGGCCGCCGTTTCGGCGGTTCTGAACACCCCCAAAACCTGCTTCCAAGTGCTCTTCTGCTATCTCCGCAATTTCGTTGCATCTGAACATTTGTTGATAGCAGACAAGTCGATGCCGGCTCGGCCAAAAGCCAACAAGAAGCTCCCGAACACAGCGACGCATGGGTTTCCATGTTTCGTTTTGCTGTCGGCACTGGATCGGTATAATGGCGACTGTTCTCGATGCAGATTTTTTCCGGGCCATCGCCAGTCTGCAATACAGCGCGTAAATGGGCAGCTCTCGACTTTGCTTGTGAAATGAAGTGACATCGATAATCAGAATTTTATACAGCAGTCTGCGTAGCGCGATTCTCGCAAAAAAGCAGGCGCGAGAAGACCTGAAGCGCTTGGCCGCGCCGTTGGCGCTAGCCGCGCAGAATGTACAGCTGCGCAATCGGCACGCAGGCCAGCGTTGCTTCATACTTGCCAACGGACCAAGTATAAAGCAGCAGAACATCAGCGTACTCAAGTCCGAGCATGTGATTTCGGTATCCAGTGGTTATCTACATTCCGATTATGCAGAAATCGCACCCGCATATCATTGCGTGCCGCAGATTACCTACGGCTTGATGTCCCGAGCCGATGTTGTTGCCTGGTTTCGCGAAATGCACGAGAAACTCGGGCACGCGGTGCTTTTTCTCAATCACACGGAAGAAGCCGTCGCGCGCGAGGAGAAGCTCTTCGCCGGCCGCCAGGTACGATATACGGTTTTCTCGGGCGGCTTTTCCGAATATCCGACAGATGAGATTCCGGACATCGCATCCCGCATACCCGCCGTTCAGTCGGTGCCGGTCATGGGTTTGATGATCGCTATGTATATGGGGTTTTCGGAAATATATCTTCTTGGCACCGACCACGACCACTTCCGCACGGCTGAATACAAGTATTCCTTCGAGCCGACGGTTTTGCGCGGCAAGGACAGTACCGTCGATGCCGGTGGCAAGCCCACTTCCTGGTATGCGGAGTTCGTGGGATTGGCGCGCCTCTGGGAGCAGTACCGGTCGATCAAGCAGATCGCCCAGCATCATGGCATCCGTATTTTCAACGCGACTGCCGGCGGCGAATTGGACGAATTTCCCAGAGTGGACTTTGCGTCGCTGTTTCCACCAGCACAGGCGCAATCTTCAGCCGAATGCTGAGATCCGTGACCCCGTCATTAACGACAGCTCGACCGCTTCAAGTCGATCTCCGAGGCGTCAGATAGCCTCGTGCCGACGATGCGTCGCAGGCGAATGTTGCAAAGGTGGTCGATTTTCGGCGAGATCAACACCGTAACGCCGTTCGGATCGGAAAAACGTCGTTGCATTGGCATCGTCCGTTCAATAGTTAGTACACCGATTTCGCAAACCCTTGATCAATTGAATCCAGCGGTCTGCCGTCAACCGAGTGCGTCCCCAGTTGGGTTCAGACTACAGAAATAAAGGGATATCACCCATGAATTGTCGTATGTGTGGCAGCACCAAGTTGCATAAATTTCTCGACTTGGGTTTTACACCTCCAGCCGACCAATTCCGGCGCAGGGATCAGGCGCGTGAGCCAGACGTTTATTATCCCCTGCAGGTAATGATGTGTGACGATTGTGGCTTGGCCCAGTTGAGTCATGTCGTCTCTCCAGAAGTCTTATATCGAAACGACTATCCTTATGAGTCGTCCACCACCCGTACGGGTCAGGCGCACTGGTCGGAGTTCGCTGCCAGCGTCGTTGAACGCCTTAAGTTAGGGCCGGAGGACTTGGCGGTGGATATCGGCAGCAATGTGGGCGTGCTGCTGGGAGCTTTCCAAAGCCAAGGCTTGCGGGTGCAGGGCGTCGACCCTGCAGCCAACATCGTCCTGATCGCCCAGGCAAATGGGATCGACACGATCTGCGATTTTTTCAATGAAGACACCGCTCGCACGATCGTTGCCGACAAAGGTCACGCATCGGTGGTTACCGCAACCAACGTATTCGCCCATGTGGATGACCTTGATCGCTTTATCTCCAGCGTCAAGGAATTGCTCAGCGAAAAAGGCGTGTTCATTTTTGAAGCGCCGTATTTCGTCAATCTGCTCAAGCACAACGAATACGACACGATATATCACGAGCATCTCTCGTACCTGTCGGTCAAACCTCTGCTGGCCTTTTTCCGCAAGCACGACATGGAAATATTTCATATCGAGGAGCGCGATATTCATGGCGGCTCTTTCCGTGTGCATGTGGGCCGGACCGGCATGTGGCCTGCTTCGTCGGACGCAGAACGCATGGCGCAACAAGAAGTGGAAATGGGCATATACAGCCACGAAAAACTGGCTGAGTTTGCCGCTGCCGTCCGGCGCAACAAGGACGAACTGACCTGGCTGCTTCATTCCCTCAAGCATCAGGGCAAGCGGATCGCCGCCGTCAGCGCCCCTGCCAAGGGTATGACCCTGCTCAATTACTGCGGGCTTGACGCCGACATACTTGATTTCGTCACGGAGAAGTCGAAGCTGAAAATTGGCCGTTATACCCCGGGCGCGCACATTCCCGTGGTATCCGACGAAGAACTGCTCAACCGTCAGCCTGATTATGCATTGCTCTTGGCCTGGAATTTTGCCGAGGAGATCATCGGAAACCTGCACGAATTCCGGCGCCGGGGAGGCAAATTCATTATCCCGATTCCCTTCCCCAAAATCGTCGACTGACTGTTCTTAAGGAGCACGTAATGGAGAAAATCTCCCTGGCCCCCGCATTCAAGGATGCTCGCGGCGAAATTACCGATCTTCTCGAAAACGAGACGATCAACGCGATTACGCGCATCACCTTTTCCAAAGGCGCGGTACGCGGCAACCACTATCACGAGCAAACCACCCAGTGGAACTATGTGATATCGGGCCGCATCAAGTTGGTCAGTCAGTTGCCCGGCGAGCCGGTGGTTGAGATTGTGATGAATCCGGGCGAACTCTTCGTTACGAAGCCCCATGTGCGCCATGCTCTTGTAGGCTTGGATGATGCTGATCTGCTGGTCTTTACCAGGGGACCGCGTGGCGGTAAGGAATACGAAAGCGATACATTCCGTCTCGACGTTCCCCTGGCAACCGGTATCTGAGCCATGTCAACACAACCCCTGCGCCAGGATTCGTCCGCATCCGTACGTCGCGTGCCCGTCTCGCAGCCATTGCTGGGGGCGGAAGAAACCCATCATGTCAACGCGGCCTTGGCCCAAGGCGCCATCTCGGGTTTCTTCGGCGACTACCTGTCAACGTTCGAGCAGGAATTCGCCGCCTATTGCGACTGTGCTCATGGGGTATCGGTGTCCAGCGGAACCACCGCACTTCATCTGGCGCTGGCAACCCTGTCGATCGGTCGCGGCGACGAGGTGCTGGTGGCCTCGCTGACCAATATGGCGACGTTTTTCGCGGTGCTGTACCAGGGGGCACATCCTGTCCCGATTGACTCCGAAGCCGATACTTTGAACCTCGATCCGGCGCTGTTACGCGCAAAGATCACCTCGAAGACCAAAGCCATTCTGGTGGTGCACCTGTTTGGTCACCCGGTCGACATGGATCCCGTCATGCAGATTGCCCGCGAGCACAATCTGTACGTCATCGAGGACTGTGCCGAGGCTCATGGCGCCCTGTACAAAGGCCGCAAGGTCGGTGGTATCGGCGACATCGGCTGCTTCAGCTTCTACGCCAACAAGGTGATCACAACAGGTGAAGGCGGGATGCTGACACTCAATAACGCCGAGTGGGCTGACCGCGCCCGTAATCTCAAGGGATTGGCGTTCGGTGACAAGAACAAATTTATGCATAAGGACATCGGATACAACTTCCGGATGACCAATCTGCAGGCAGCGATCGGGCATGCCCAGTTCGGCAAGATCGAACAGATCATCGATGCCAAGCGAAGCATTGCAAACAAGTATACGCAACGCCTGCGCGGGCGCGACGACCTGCAATTGCCGGTGGAAAAGCCTTATGCCCGAAATGTTCACTGGATGTACATGGTGCTCGTCAGCGGACGCAACGCGGGGCGGCGCGCAGAAGTGATGCGTGCGCTGGCACAAAAGGGCATTGAGAGCCGCGAGAATTTCCTGCCTTACAACATGCAGGAGATTTTTATCGATCGCGGCTGGACCAGCGCCGATGAATGCCCGGTGGCGAACGACCTCGGCCTGCGCGGCTTTTACCTGCCTAGCGGCCCTGCGATTTCTGACGACGACATCGATTACGTCTGCCAGAGCCTGATCGAAGCATTGGACCAATGAGTGTTTTTGCGCCGTGACAGGGAAAGAACAAGAGCCGATTCCGTTCGGCGAATACTCCGCGATCTATGATCTTATCTACCGCGACAAGGACTATGCCGGTGAGGCTGGTTTTGTCGCGGCTCTGATTGAGCAATACGCGCCGCGTCAAAATGATGCGCCGATTCGGGTTCTGGATCTGGCCTGTGGTACAGGACGTCATGCCATGGAACTGGCGGCCGGCGGCTATGTTGTCGAAGGCAGCGACATCTCATCGGGAATGGTGGCAGTGGCGCGCAATAGCGCCAGGGAACGCGGGCTCAATGTAGGATTCCACGAGTGTTCGTTTCAGACTGCCGATACAATCCCGGGTTCTTTCGACGTCGTTCTGGCCATGTTTGCGGCACTGGGCTATCTCACCCATTTTACCGATTTTGAACTGACCCTGAGGAATGTCGCGCAGAAAATGGCGCCGGGCGGCATTTTCATTTTCGATGTGTGGAACGGCGCGGCGGTGCTGCCGCAATATTCCCCCCACAAGGTGAGGCACGAGGCGGACGATAAACGCAAGGTGGAGCGCGTTTCCCGTACGACCCTCGATGAGATTGCACAACAGGCCGTCGTCAAGTTCGAATTCAAGGTCGAGTATGCCGATGGGACCGTGAAGCATTTCAGCGAGAACCATCACGTGCGGTTTTATTTCCCGCAGGAAATGGTCGACTTGCTGACAGCGCTCGGTTTCGAAGTTCTTCTGCGATGCCCCTTTATGCAGCCGGAAAAAGCAGTGTCTAAGGACGACTGGAACATGACTTATGTTGTGCGGAAAATGTCGGACAGGCCGACGGCTGCGTACCAAGGCCAGTAACGGAGCGCAGTTTGAAGGTCGGCTTTTTCTTCAATGATCCTTCTCCGCACTCTGGCGGCGTATTTACTTATCAGCAGGATATCTTCAGGTCCTTTCTGGAACTGGCGGCAGAGTCACGTCACGAATTCCACGTGATTTGCGAACACGATAAGCAAGAGGATTTTTCCGCCCTTCCGGGCCGTCCTTCCAACGTGCATATTTCTGCCATGGCCGCTCCCGAGCCGCCGCTCACGCCACGCCGGCGCGTCAAGCGTTTCTTGCGGCGCGTGCTGCGAAAAGACAATGGAGCGCGCGAAAAGGGGCCTCAGATCAGCCGTGCCGCGGCGGTCCTGGCGCGGAATGATATCGAGTTCACCTGGTCGATCGGGCACTATGAGCATGAAGCTTTCGACGTGCCTTACATTACCACCGTGTTCGACCTTCAGCACAGGCTGCAGCCGTTTTTTCCCGAAGTCAGCCTGGGCGGATTGTGGGATATTCGTGAAGAGTTCTTTAGCCGCTATCTCAGGCGTGCTGCGTATGTGATTACCGGCACCGAAGAAGGCCGGCGCGAAATCGAAAATTTCTACCGTGTTCCGGCAAAGCGTATCCGTGTTATTCCCCTGCCCACGCCTAGCTTTTGCTTCAATCCTCCGGAGATCGACTCGCCGTCCCGGCTCCAGGCTTTGGGAATTACCGGCCGATATCTGTACTATCCAGCGCAATTCTGGGCACACAAGAACCACGCCAACCTATTGCACGCGTTACGCTTGATCAATGACGGAGAGGCGGAGCCGTTCCAGCTCGCCTTGGTGGGGTCCGATCACGGCAATCTTGAGCACTTGCGCTCGCTGGCGCGCAACCTTGGTATAGAACAACAGGTGCTGTTCCTCGGTTTTGTCGCCCGTGAGGATCTGACCGCGCTCTATCAGGGAGCGTTCGCGCTGACTTATGCAAGCCAGTTCGGACCGGATAATTTGCCGCCCCTGGAAGCCTTTGCCCTTGGATGTCCGGTGATAGCCTCGAACTATGACGGCGCCCGCGAACAATTGGAGGACGCCGCCCTCTACGTCGACGCCTTGGCGCCGGAATCAATCGCTGCTGCGGTTCGACAGTTACTGCAAAACCCTGATCTGCGCCAGCAGATGATCGAGAAGGGTCATATACGGGCTCGCAAATGGACCGCCGCCGATTACGTGCGGCAGATATTCTCTATACTTGACGAATTCGAAATGGTTCGTCGATGCTGGCGCTGAATAACATCTCTCAACCAAGTGTCTACAACTCTTGGGAGACGCTTGATGAGGTGAAAAAAGGCCTCTACGCCGCCATGTGCGGCGTTGTCTGCCCGCTGTCGGGAATCACTGACAAAACGGCGATGCCGGCCTCCCTGGCGGCGCTCAAAAGCAAATCCCTAAGCTGATCCGTCCCCGCTTGCCCCGTAATGGCATCCGCGCAAGCCTTCACGGCCGCGACGTATTCCTCTCCATCCTCAAGCGGCCATTCCGTCATTAAAACCTCGGCTGCGTCGCGGAGCGTTCTCACGATCCTACGCTGGTGCCGGGCGCCAAGAAAGAGAACAAGAGGCGAAAAATCCGCCGATGTGTTCCATTGCATTGCACTTTCTCCCCAAGGATTAGAATATTAGTAATAATGCAAGGAGCGTGCCGGGCAAGATGGAAAGCGGCTTTGTTGCTCGATTGAGCCATTTTCTTCTGATCCCCGGCAACGATCTGGGTGACTAGTGCGGCAGCTCGGTTGTTCCATTGCTCAATGCATGGCCTTGCGGAAAGCGCCGCTCCCCGTCCCATCCCTCGCAAGCCTCGCACAAGAACGAAATCGGATACCGAGAGAAGGATAAACATCCGGCCGTTCCGCCCGAGGAGAGACTTCCCGCCTGTCGGGGTCTCAGCGAACTCCCGCGGAAAGCCGATTGCTGGACACTCTGGAGTTCGCCTGGGATGAAAGTTGTAATTCTCGCCGGTGGCCTTGGCTCGCGTCTTGCCGAAGAGACCAGCGTGCGGCCCAAGCCCCTGGTCGAAATCGGCGGCATGCCGATCCTCTGGCACATCATGAACATCTATGCCCACCACGGCCTCAACGACTTCATCATCTGCGCCGGCTACAAGGGCTACATGATCAAGGAATACTTCGTAAACCTTGTTCTGCATCACAGCGACATCACCGTCGACCTCGGGGCCAACAGCATCAACTATCACGGCGGCAAACGACCGGATTGGCGCGTGACCGTGGTCGATACCGGCATGCATTCGATGACCGGCGGCCGTCTGGGGCGCATTCGCGAGCATCTCACACCAGGCGAACCCTTCTGCATGACTTATGGCGACGGTGTCGGCGACATCGATATTGCGGCCGAAGTCGCCTTCCATCGCGATCATGGCCTGAAGGCGACGATGTGCGCGGTAACCCCGCCCGGACGTTACGGCGCCACGAATATCGAGGGTCAGTTCATCACCTCCTTCGTGGAGAAACCGCGAGGCGACGGCCAGCGTATCAATGGCGGCTTCTTCGTGCTCGACCCCTCGGTGATCGATCTCATCCCGAGCGACGACACGATCTGGGAAGCCGGACCGCTGGAGTGGCTCGCCACCAACAATCAGCTTGCCGCCTTCAAGCATGACGGCTTCTGGCAGCCAATGGATACGCTTCGCGAGCGCACCCATCTGGAGGAACTCTGGAATTCCGGAAAGGCGCCGTGGAAGCTATGGGCCTGACGGACTTCTGGAAAGGTCGGCGGGTCTTCCTGACCGGACATACCGGCTTCAAGGGATCCTGGCTCTCCCTTTGGCTGGAGCGCCTCGGCGCCGATGTCGCCGCGGTTTCGCTGGCGCCGGAGACCGAACCGTCGCTCTACCGGAAACTCGCTCCCTGGGACAATCGCGGCCACCATATCATCGATATCCGTGATGCCAGCGCACTTCTTGGCGTCTTTCAAGGCTTCGAGCCGGAGATCGTCATTCATATGGCGGCGCAGGCGCTGGTGCGGCGCTCCTATGAGAACCCGGCCGAAACCTTTTCGACCAATGTCATGGGAACGGCGAATGTTCTCGACGCGGTCAGGCAGGCGCCCTCGGTCAAAACGGTGCTCGTCATCACCTCCGACAAGGTCTATGCCAACAATGGCAGCGGCATACCCTTCGTCGAGACCGATACGCTCGGCGGCAAGGATCCCTACAGCAACTCCAAAGCCTGCACCGAACTCGTCTGCCAGAGCTACCGCGACAGTTTCTTCAAGGGGCGCGACATCCAGCTCGCCACGGTGCGCGCCGGCAATGTGATCGGCGGCGGCGACTGGTCGAAGGATCGGCTGATCCCGGATTTCATTCGCGCTTTCGAGAGCAACCAGCCGATCCTGCTGCGTTATCCCGAGGCGGTCCGTCCCTGGCAGCATGTGCTGGAGCCATTGGGCGGTTATCTCGCCTTCGCCGAAGCACTGACGCTTGGCGGTGACAGGAAGCTGCCCGATGCCTTGAATTTCGGTCCGCATCCCGAGAGCTTCGCGACCGTTTGCGAACTTGCCGAAGCGCTCGGGCGCGCGCACCGCGTCGAAGACGTGTGGCGGCTTGCGCCGGGCGAACATCTGCCCGAAGCGCCGGCCCTGACGCTGAGTTCGGCGCTGGCGTTCGACACCATCGGCTGGCGGCCGCGCCTCAGCCTGCAACAGACCATCGACTGGACTGCCGCCTGGTACCAGGCCAACCGCGAGGGCGAAGACATGCGCGCCTTCTCGCTCGGTCAGATCACGGCCTATGAGGAAGCCATATCATGACAGCGCACAATTGCCGATTTTGCGACGCTCCGTTGAAGCATCGTTTCGTCGATCTCGGCTCGACGCCGCTCGCCAATGCCTATCTGACGGCAGAGCAGCTCACACAGCCGGAGCCGTCCTATCCGCTGCGCGCCTTCGTGTGCTCGGAATGCTGGCTGGTGCAGGCCGATGCCTTCGTGCCGCCGGAGGACATCTTCAGCCATTATGCCTATTTCTCCTCCTACAGCGACAGCTGGGTTGAGCACGCGCGCCGCTTCACCATCATGGCCCGCGAGCGCTTCGGCCTTGGCGCGACTTCACAAGTTATCGAAGTGGCGAGCAATGACGGCTACCTGCTGAAACATTTCGTCGAGGCCGGCGTGCCGGTGCTCGGCATCGAGCCGGCCGAAAACGTCGCCGAA
Source organism: Rhizobium sp. M1 (assembly GCF_002531805.1). NCBI lineage: Bacteria > Pseudomonadati > Pseudomonadota > Alphaproteobacteria > Hyphomicrobiales > Rhizobiaceae > Rhizobium > Rhizobium sp. M1. The sequence continues at coordinate 25,548 of NZ_NWSW01000046.1, forward strand.
GTCGCGCGCGGTATAGGCGTTCCGACGGAAGCACGATTCTTCGGCAAGGCGACCGCCGCCGATCTCGTGTCGCGCGGCCACGCCGCCGACATCGTCATCGGCAACAATGTGCTTGCTCACGTACCCGACATCAACGACTTCGTCGGTGGGCTTTCGACTGTGCTGAAGCCGGACGGTGTCGTGAGCGTCGAATTTCCGCATCTCCTGCGGCTGATGGAAAGCATCCAGTTCGACACCGTCTATCACGAACATTTCTACTATCTGTCGTTGCTCGCCGTCGAAAAGGTCTTCGCCGCCCACGGCCTGAAGGTGTTCGATGTCGAGGAACTGCCGACTCATGGCGGCAGCCTGCGCATCCTCGCCTGCCGCACGGGCTCGACCGCCCACACGACAGGTCCGGGCCTGGCAAGGGTGCGGGCCGACGAAAAGGCCGCCGCCTTCGACAGGACGGAAACATACGAGGCATTCCAGAGCCGTGTGGCGCCGATCAAGGAAGGACTGCTCTCCTTCCTCGAGGAGGCAAAGCGGAACGGCAAGAGCGTGGCCGCCTATGGCGCCGCCGCCAAGGGCAATACGCTGCTGAACTTCTGCGGCGTCGGCACCGATCTCATCGACTATGTCGTCGATCGCAACCCGCACAAGCAGGGCCATTACCTGCCGGGCAGCAGGCTGCCGATCTATGCGCCGGAGAAGATGGAAGAAACCAGGCCGGATTACGTGCTGATCCTGCCCTGGAACATCAAGAACGAGGTTGTTTCCGGCAACAGCAAGGTCGCCACCTGGGGCGGACAATTTGCCGTCGCCGTGCCGGAATTGACGGTGCTCGGATGAGGTTTGCGCCGACCGCTGTTGCGGGCGCCTTCGTCGTCGACGTCGAGATACGCGCCGACGACCGCGGGATGTTTGCGCGAACCTTCTGCGCGGAAAGCTTTGCCGCGCACGGGCTCGCCTCGGTCTATCCGCAGTGCAACCTCTCCCAGAACCACAGGCGCGGAACGCTGCGCGGCATGCACTATCAGGCCGATCCGAAGCCGGAGGCGAAACTGGTGCGGGCCGTGCGCGGCCGGGTCTTCGACGTCGCGCTCGATCTGAGACGGGAATCGCCAACCTATCTCAAATGGGCCTCCGTCGAACTCGACGCGACCAGCCGCAATGCCTTTTACATTCCTGCCGGCTGCGCGCATGGCTTCCTGACGCTCGAGGACGATTGCGAGCTCTTCTACCAGATGTCTGAGATCTATGTGCCGGAACTCGCCCGCGGTGTCCGCTGGGACGATCCCGCCTTCTCGATCGCCTGGCCTTTTACGCCGAGCGTCATCAGCGAGCGCGACGTCGCGCTTGCAAGCTACCGCCAGGAGAAAAACCTTTGAGCGGCATTAAACTCAGCATCTGTATTCCGACATACAATCGCGAAGCCTACCTCAGAAACGCGCTCAGCGACAGCCCGCTGGAAAGCACAGCCGTCTTCGTCAGCGTCGAAAGAGACCAGGAGTATTTCGTGGCTCTCGGCTACCTGCCCAATCTGGTGCTCCACGAACACGACGTCGCTCGGCACATTCTCATGTGAGCCTGGCGCCAGTTTCAAAAGCTAGTGTCGTGGCAGGCGCCTGCGTCTTGACTTCAATTCAACAGAAATAGCGGCATGACAAACAGGATCTTTTATACCAAGCCTTCCATCACGCAGCTTGAAACCGATTATGCCACCGACGCGGCAGCAACCGGCTGGGGCGCACGCTGTTACGACTACATCAACCGCTTCGAACGCGACTTCCAGGCTTACCTTGGCAGCGACTTCGCCATCGCGACATCGAGCTGCACCGGCGCCATGCACATGGGTCTGGCTGCACTCGGCGTCGGCGAAGACGACGAAGTCATCCTCGCTGACACCAACTGGGTCGCCACCGTTTCGCCGATCGTCCAGCTTGGGGCCAAGCCGGTCTTCGTCGACGTGCTGGCGGATTCCTGGTGCATCGATCCTGAAGAGGTCGAGCGGCACATCACCCCGAAAACCAAGGCGATCATTGCCACCCACATCTACGGCAATCTTTGCGACATGGATGCGCTGCTCGAGATCGGCAAGCGCACCGGCATCCCTGTCATCGAGGATGCGGCGGAAGCGATCGGCTCCGTCTACCACGGCCGCCGCGCCGGCTCGATGGGCGTCTTCGGGACCTTCTCCTTCCACGGCACGAAGACGTTGACGACAGGCGAAGGCGGCATGTTCGTCACCAGCGACGCCGCGCTCTACGAGCGGGTGCTGACGCTCAGCAACCACGGCCGCGCACGCGGCCAGACCAAGCAGTTCTGGCCTGATGCGATCGGCTTCAAATACAAGATGTCCAACATCCAGGCGGCCATCGGCTGCGCGCAGCTCGAGCGCGTTGAAGAGCTCGTCGCCCGCAAGCGCGAAATCCTCACCGCCTACATGCTCCGGCTTTCCGCCCTGCCTGGCATCTCGATGAACCCGGAATATAGCGGCACGATCAACGGCGCGTGGATGCCGACCGCGGTCTTTCATCCATCGACCGGGATTACCCGCGAAATGATGCAGCAGGCCTTCGAGGCCGCCAATATCGATGCGCGCGTGTTCTTCTATCCCCTCTCCAGCCTCTCCATGTTCGAGGATCGGCCGGAGAACGTGAACGCCTGGAGCATTCCGGGCCGCGCGATCAATCTGCCCAGCTATCACGACATGAGCGAAGCCGATGTCGACCGGGTGGCGGCAACGCTGCTCGACATGGCCGCCGGGCGAATCCACCACAACAGCACGGCATTGCGGCAGTCGGTCTAAGACAGCCCTACAGCGAAGGACACAGAACAGTCATGACCACCAAGGACGATCGTCTCGAATTCGAAGCCCATAAGCGAGAGATGTCGCTTGCGCTCGGCAAGGACGAGGCAAGCTTCCAACAATCGCTGAACACGCTGATCGGGCTCGACAAGTTCGACTATTTCTATCTCTGGTCATGGATGGGCGTGCCGATCATCCAGCTGCCGGTCGATATCCTGGCGACCCAGGAAGTCATCTGGGCGACCAAACCGGACGTCATCATCGAAACCGGCATCGCCCGCGGCGGTTCGCTGATCTTCATGGCGTCGATTCTCGCCGCCATGGGCAACGACAAGGCCAAGGTTGTCGGCGTCGACATCGACATCCGGGCCCATAACCGCGAGTCGATCGAATCCCATCCGATGTCGAGCCGGATCAAGATGATCCAGGGCGGTTCCGTCGACGACGAGGTGCTTGCTGCCGTGAAGGCCGAGATTCCACCGGGCGCCCGCGTGATGGTGGTGCTCGACAGCGACCATTCCTATGAGCATGTTCTGGCGGAATGCCGCGCCTACGGCCCGCTGGTGACGGAAGGCTGCTACCTCGTCGTCGCCGACACGCTCATCGGTCACCTGACCGAGGAACAGGCTTTCACAAAGCGCTCCAAGGTCTGGCTGCGCGGCAACGAACCGCTGAAGGCCATCACCGATTATCTGGCGGAAACCGACCGCTTCGAGGTTGATCCGGTTCTGAACGGCAAGCTCGTGCTGTCTTCCTCACCGGGCGGTTACTGCGTCTGCCGCAAGGCGTGAGCGGACAATCAGGGATCGTCTTGATGACGCAGGTCGATATCGTCAGTCTTAAGGACAACGCGGATCCGGCCGGACGGCTCCGGCTTCCAATCCGGGACGATCGCGGCAGGCACGTGGGCGACCTGCAATGCATCGACAGGTCGATGCTCGATGAGCCCGGCCTGATCGACGACCTAACGACCTGGCGCAACCAGTCGATGCCGTTTTTCCTCACGCAGTTCAGCGCCACCGAGGAACGCACGCGGCGGTGGCTCGAAACCATCTCGCTGCCCGCCGCCGACCGCATCCTGTTCGTCATTTGCGATCCCGGCGGAAATCGGTTCGGCAATTTCGGCCTCTGCAACATACGGCCAGGCTCGGCAGAATTCGACAACGTCATCCGCGGCCGGGCGAGCGAGATCCGCAACCTGATGTTCCATTGCGGCATGACAATGCTGGAGTGGATGTTTTCCGGGCTTGGGGTGGAAACGGCCGAACTGCACGTCTTCTCCCACAATGAAAAGGCGATCGGTCTTTACAAGCGGCTGGGCTTTGCGGCCTCCGAAAGCCTGCCGCTGCGGCGCACCGAAGAAGACGGCATGGTCAAATATTCGGTCGTCGATCGATCGCAAGCAAATGCCGGCTTCGACTATCTGAGGATGGAGCTTCCGGCCCAACGGTTCCGACAGGCGTACCCAAAGGCTTTGCTGACCGGCTGAGGTGTCTATCGCACCGGCTGATAGTGGCCGCGCAGCGGCACCTTGCCGCCCATGGTGACGAAGCCGTCGCGTTCGCAGACATACATCAGCGTCGGCATGCCGCCGGAGCGGAAGATTTCGTCGTAGCGGCGGCGGATCTGGACGGTTTCAGTGCGGCAATTATAGGATTCCTCTTCCTTCTTGTCCGGCTGCGCCTTGACGCCGGGCAGGCCCTTGTAGGGATAGAGGGCTTGAACGTCCGAATTCACCGGTTTTGACCAGTCGACGGCAAAGGCGGATGCTGGCGCAAGGCCTGATAGGGCCACGAGCAATATCGGAAACATCATCACAAGCCGCATGGAACCTCTCCTGCCGGCATCGTCGGCCGCCCATAGGATGTAGGAAAACCGGAGATCCTGATCAAGCAGCTGCCGCGGGCGATTTCCTGAAATAGCTTCTGATAATGGGATGGCTGAGGAGGCCGGCGAGAATCGCAAAGCCGGCGCCGACGACGAAACCGGCAAGGAGGCCGCCAATGATACCGGCGACCAGCAGGATCTTTTTTCCCGGGCCGTCGGCTTTGACCGGCGGCTCAGCCGGCGAGATGACGCGAATGTTGCTCTGGCTGAGGTTCTGCTCCTCGCTCGTCTGGCTCGAGCGCTTCAGCACCGTCTCGTAGATATCGCGCGCCGCCGTCGCCTTGCGCTGCAATTCGTTCAGTTCCACCTGCTTGTCCGAGGTCGTCGCCTGCAGCGCCTTCTGGACGGCAAGTTCCTTGGCGATGCTGTCTTCGGCGGCCTTGGCCTGCTCGTATTCGCCGCGTGCCGAGGTGGCGAGGCGCTGCAATTCACCCCTGATTTCGCCCGATATGCTTTGCAGCGAGGAGCGGGCCGCCTGCAGACGCGGATGACGCGTACCCATCTGGCTTTCGAGGCTGCCGACGGCGGCGGCTTGGGCTGCATATTGCTGGCGCAGGCTGACCAGCGGCGAGGTGGCGCCGCCCTCGGTCTGATTGCCGGCGACGATGTCCTCGACGCGCAGATCGGCGACGGCGTCGGCGCGGGCCTTCGCCTGGATGGTCTTTTCCTGCGCCGTCACCAGCAGCGTGTTCAGCGAGCCGAGCCGCTGATCGGAAATCAGATTGCCCTCGGTCGCGGCCATGTCGTTGTCGGCGCGGAAGGTCTCGACCGCCTGCTCGGCCTCCAGCACCTTCTGGCGCAGGTCGTCGAGACGACCGTCGAGCGTCGAGGAGGTGTTTTCGTAGAGGCCGTTCGAGGCGCTGTTTTCCTCTTCGGTGAAGGCGGTGACGACCTGGTTGGCAAGCCTTGCGGATTTTTCCGGATCATTGGTCGTCGCGGCAAGCGAAACGACATAGGTGGTGGTCTGGCGGGTGATGACCAGCGCCTTCTGCAGAGTGCCGATGACGGCAGCGCCATCGGTCCGGCCGCCGGTGAATTCCGGATCCTGATCGAGTTTCATCGCCTCGACGACGCGGCGCAGCACATTGCCCGAGGTCAGGATCTGCACCTGGCTGTCGATCAGCGCCGAGATCATTTCCGGCGACGGACCGGAAGATTGCGCACCGGCCTCGGCAAGGCCGATCTGGCGCGGATCGAAATAGAGGCTGCTGACGGCAGTGTATTTCTGGCCGATGAACGGCGCCAGCGCGCCGCCGGCGACGGCGCCGATCAAAGCCAGGGCAAGCACCACCAGCCGGCGGCTCCAGATCGCCGCGATGCTGGAGCGGAGATCAAGAAGCGGGGCGGCGGGGGCGGATGCGGTCTGCGGCGGCAGATCGGCCGCGGGCCGCGCGGCAGGCGGAGGCGACGGCTGCTCGGATCGGCGCGTTTGCGCAACGTTTGCCGGCGGCGGCACGAAAGGCGGAGGAGTGGGTTCGGGCGCCGGGCGGGCGAAATCATCCGGGCGGACGACAGGACTGCGCAGGCGCACGCCTTCCGGCGCAGTCTGAGGCGGCTCATAACTGCGCCAGCCGGGCAGCCGGCTTACTCTATTCCTGTCATACTGGCTCATACGCGCACTCGTGTCCCGCCCAGCGTGAAAGACTGAAGCCGAGGTGCCGAGACTTTAGAAATTCTTAGCTAACGGACCGTTAAGATACTGGCAGCCATAGAGATGTTGGCGTTTGCCGCGACTGCGAGGGATAGCCATGAGGACGACACGACATCTGACGGCGCTGCTGCTTGCGGCCGCCCTCATCCCGTCGCCGGCGATTGCGACCGACAAGCCCTGCTATCGCGGCGTCAATCTGTCCGGCGGCGAATATGGCGAGCGCGACGCCACCTACGGCACGAACTACATCTATCCGAGCGAGGCGACGATCGGCTATTTCGCTAGGAAAGGCATGACGATCATCCGGCTGCCCTTCCGCTGGGAGCGGCTGCAGCCGGCGCTCGGCGGTCGGCTCGACGATGACGAAATCAAGCGGATCAAAGATACCGCTGCTTTGATCCGCAAACACGGCATGGCCGTCCTGCTCGACCCGCACAATTTCGGCTATTACGACAAGGTACAGATCGGCACTGCGCCGGCGACGGACGCCGCATTCGCCGACTTCTGGGCGAGGCTCGCGGTCGAATTCGCCAATGAGAACGGCGTGCTCTTCGGCCTGATGAACGAACCGCATGACATCAAGGCGACGGACTGGCTCGATGCCGCCAACGCCGCGATACGCAGCATCCGGGCCGTCGGCGCGCGCAACCTCATCCTCGTACCGGGCACCGCCTGGAGCGGCGCCCACAGCTGGGAAAAAGACGTGATCGGCGGCGCCAACGGCACGGTGATGCTCGGCGTGCGCGATCCCCTCGATTTCTACGCCTACGAGGTCCACCAATATCTCGACGTCGATTCGTCGGGAACCCATCCGACCTGCGAAGGTGCGGCCGGCGCAGTCGAGGCAATCGCCGGCGTCACCGCCTGGCTGAAGCAGAACCACAAGCGCGGCTTCCTCGGCGAATTCGGCGCCTCCGCCGACAAGGACTGCATGGGCGGGCTGAGAGAAATCTACGCCACCATGTCTCGAAATAGCGACGTCTGGCTTGGCTGGTCCTATTGGGCGGCCGGCGAATGGTGGCCGGCGACCGAACCTTTCAACGTTCAGCCGCGTGAGGGCGCTGAGCGGCCGCAGATGCGGCTTCTTGCCGAGTCGGCCAAAGCCGATCGCAGCGCCTGCACCGCCGTCAAGCCCGCGGAGAACTGACCGTGGCAGCCGTCGATCAGAAGACAGCGACGTTCACCGTGGCCGGCAACCGGCTCGATGCGGCCGCGAGGGGATCGCGCGTCGACTATCCGGTGCTCTGGCTCGGCCTGCTGTCGATGCTCTATAACGGCATTCTGGCCTTCATCAACCACAACATCATGCCGCTTTCGTTGACGCATGTCGCCGCCAGCGAAGGCCTGATTCTGGCAAGCGCCATCATCTACATCCTCCACAAGGGGATTTACGAAACCGACCTGCCAGCCTTTCTGTTCCTGCTGTTCACGCTTGTCGTGACCATCTATGTCAGCGTGCTCAACCGCATGCCGTTCGTCGATCATTTCCGCAACGTGCTGATCATCTTCTGCTTTTCCGGCCTCGGCGGCTGGAGCAACGAGAAAACGATGAAGCTGGCCTTTCGCTGGGCAAGCCTTGCGGTGCTGATCTTCCTGATCTTCGAGATCGTCAGCGTGCCGTTCTACGTCAGCATCGTGCATCCGTCCGACTATTTCGCCAATACGCGCGGGCTGCTGCCGCTGAGCTACAATAAGACAGGCCTGTTCCAGAATGCGCTCGGTTTTCCCGAGCGCTTCTCCTTCGGCATCATCGACCACCGCTCGTCGTCGATCTTTCTCGAGCAGGTGTCGCTCGCCAATTTCTGCGGCGTGATCGCGATCTACCTGATCTCCATGTGGGAAAGAACAGGCCGCTGGGACCGGCTGCTGTTCATCGCTACGGCGGTGCTGATCCTGGTGACGAACGATACGCGCACGATGCTGATCTTCTGTTTTGCCTGCATCGTCGGCTATTTCGTCTTTCCGAAGATCCCGAAGAATTTCAATCTGGCGCTGATGCCGCTGATCGTCGCTGCGGGTTTCCTGGTCTATACCCTGAAACCCAATGCGACAGGCGACAATTTCACCGGCCGCATCAACCTGACCATGAAGAAGATCATGGAGCTCGATCCTCTGGCCGTTCTCGGGCTTTCGGTCGACCGGGTCGGCGAATTCGCCGACAGCGGCTATGTCTACCTGATCTACGCGGCGACCATCTTCGGCGTCATCGCCTTCTGGCTGTTCGTCTGCCTCTTCCCTGCCGGCCGCACGGCGGCGCAGCGGCGTTGCGCCCATTCACTTTCTCTTTTCATTTTTCTGAATATGATGATCGGAGGGACCGCCGTTTTCTCGATGAAGATTGCCGGCCTCCTGTGGTTCGTCGTCGGATATATGCGCTTCCACGACAGCCCGCGCATCCGGCAGGGTCGTGCGGCATATGTAGAGAGTTGACCGCAGCGGCACGGTGGCGACCGTCGTCCGCAAGCCCGGGGAGCAAGACGCTCGATGCTTGTCCAGCTTCAGTATCTGCGCGCCGTTGCAGCGCTGATGGTCGTTTATTTCCATGCGATATTGCAGCTTGCCAAAGTCGATCCCGGCATCGACGCCACGGCCTTTCTTTATGGTGAAACCGGCGTCGACATCTTCTTCGTCTTGAGCGGTTTCGTGATGTGGCTGACGACGAGCGGGCGCGCGACGAGCCCTATCGACTTCGCCCGCCGCCGCATCAGGAGGATCGTCCCGCTCTATTGGCTGGCCACGTTGTTTTCGGCGGTCGTGGCGCTGGCGGCGCCGTCACTCCTAAAGTCGACCGTGTTCGACCTTCCGCATCTGACCGCTTCGCTGCTCTTCCTGCCATGGCCCAATGCCGCCGATCCGAGAACGATCACCCCCGTCGTCGTGCCGGGCTGGACACTGAATTACGAGATGTTCTTCTATTTCGTGTTCGCGCTGCTGCTGCCGCTCTCGGAAGCCCGTCGCATTCCGGCCATGCTTGCCGTCTTTGCCGTGATCCTGATCGCCTGCCGGTTGCTGCCGGAAACCACCGCCACCCGGTTCTACGGCGAGCCGATCATGCTGGAATTTCTCGCCGGCGTGGTGCTCGGCTGGCTTTACCGGCAGAAGGTGCTTCTGGCCAACCGCTGGGCATGGGCGGCACTGGCCACCGGCTTTGCGTTCCTCTTCGTCAACGAGGCGCTGATGCAGCCGGAGAGCCGGTTCTACGCCTGGGGAATTCCGGCGATCTTCATCCTCTACGGCGCAGTTTCCATCGACTCTTCGCGGCTGCCGGTTCTCGGATGGCTGAACTATCTCGGCGACTGCTCCTACGCCATCTACATCACCCACGCCTTCACACTCGCTTTTCTGAGGGTCGCCGCCGACCGCCTGCCATTCGGTATCCTGCAGCAGCCGGTGCTCTTCGTGATCCTGTCGCTGGTGCTCTCGTCGATCGGCGGCGCCATCGTCCATGAAATCACCACGCCGCGCCGCAAGGTGGCCGCGGCAAGCCGTCCGCCGGCCTGACTTTCGTGCCGAAGGCGAGAATACGCATCCCCGCGGCGCTGGCGGCACAGTTTTTTGCGCAACTTCTTCTAAGCTAAGGCCTGGAAGCGAGAGAACTTGCAGAGACATGATGGTTCATCTTGCAATTTGTCGCATGAATGAAAGCGCACCGGCCTATTCGCGGCCCGGGCTTTGATCTAAGCACGGCGGCGCTCTTGAAGAGGGAAGAGGGACAGACATGACAAGCTATGTATTGACGGTATCCTGCAAATCGACGCGCGGCATCGTTGCGGCGA
>NZ_NWSW01000047.1:0-33667 GCF_002531805.1 Rhizobium sp. M1
TGATGTCGACGCCGATGATCATGTCGGCGCCGGCCAGCCTCAGACCCTGCAGCACGTTGAGGCCGATGCCGCCGAGACCGAAGACGATGGCGGTGGCGCCGATCTCCACCTTGGCGGTGTTGATCACCGCGCCGATGCCGGTGGTGACACCGCAGCCGATGTAGCAGATCTTGTCGAACGGGGCGTCGGGATTGACCTTGGCAAGGGCGATCTCCGGCAGCACGGTGTAATTGGCGAAGGTCGAGCAGCCCATATAGTGGTGGATCTTGTCCTTGCCGATCGAAAAGCGTGAGGTGCCGTCCGGCATCAGGCCCTGGCCCTGGGTCGAGCGGATGGCGGTGCAGAGATTGGTCTTGCGGCTAAGGCAGGAATAACATTCGCGGCATTCCGGCGTGTAGAGCGGAATGACGTGGTCACCCTTCTTGACCGAGGTCACACCCGGGCCGACCTCGACGACGATGCCGGCACCCTCATGGCCGAGAATGGCCGGGAACAGGCCTTCCGGATCGGCGCCCGACAGGGTGAAATCGTCGGTGTGGCAGATGCCGGTCGCCTTGACCTCGACCAGCACTTCGCCGGCTCTCGGCCCCTCCAGCTGCACGGTCATCACTTCCAGCGGTTTGCCGGCCTGAACGGCTACGGCGGCGCGAACGTCCATTTGATATCTCCCTGACAATGTTATTGGGGCGGAGCTTGGCATGGTCGGCGCGCCGCGCTCAAGCGAAAACGGCCGGCCGCGCGGCTTTCTCTCAGGCGAATTCCATGATCACGGCATCGACGGCCAGGCTCTCGCCGGCCGCGGCATTGATCTTCGAAACAACGAGATCGCGCTCGGCGCGCAGCACGTTTTCCATTTTCATCGCTTCGACGATCGCAAGCGTCTCGCCGGCCTTGACCTCCTGGCCCTCGGCAACCGCGATGGCAACGACGAGGCCGGGCATCGGGCAGAGCAGGAGCTTGGAGGTATCAGGTGGCAGCTTCACCGGCATCAGCCTGTCGAGTTCGGCTTGGCGCGGCGAAAAGACCTTGGCGGTGACGGACAATCCCTGCCAGTCGATGCGCAGGCCGTTGAGAACGGGACGGATCTGGGCAGTGATATCCCGGCCGCTGACCTTGCCGCTCCAGACCGGATCACCCGGTCTCCAATCTGTGACAACACTCCGGTTCTCGCCCTCTACCGCCATGTCCATATCGAAGGGGATGGTGACGAGGCCGTCGAGCAATCTGACATCGACGTAGTTTTCGCCTGTCTTGACCACCCAATGCTCACGCAGCGGGCCGGATGCGGCGCGCAGGCGATCGGCGAAACCGTCGCGGCGGTTCGTCTCGATCAGCGAGGCCGACAGCGCGATGGCAGCAAGCGTGGCCTCCTCCTGCCGGTCCGGCTTCATCGGCGCGAAGCCGTCAGGATATTCCTCGGCGATGAAACCGGTGGAAAGCCGGCCTTCGCGCCAGCGCGGATGTTTCATCAGCGCCGACAGGAAGGGGACATTGTGTTCGATGCCATCGACGACGAAGCCGTCGAGCGCCCGGCCCATGGCGTCGATCGCTTCGCCGCGCGTCGGCGCCCAGGTGCAGAGCTTGGCGATCATCGGATCGTAATACATCGAGATTTCAGCGCCTTCGAAGACGCCGGTATCGTTGCGGATAATGACATTGCCGGTCCGGCCTTCCGCCGGCGGGCGGTAGCGCGTCAGGCGGCCGATCGAAGGCAGGAAATTGCGGTAGGGATCTTCGGCATAGAGCCGGCTTTCGATCGCCCAGCCGTCGAGGCTGACATCCTCCTGGCCGAAGCTGAGCGGCTCTCCGGCCGCGACGCAGATCATTTGTTCGACGAGATCGATGCCGGTGACGAGCTCGGTGACGGGATGCTCGACCTGAAGGCGGGTGTTCATTTCGAGGAAATAGAAGTTGCGGTCGCGGTCGACGATGAATTCGACGGTGCCGGCGCTCTGGTATTCGACGGCTTTTGCCAGCGCCACCGATTGTTCGCCCATAGCCTTGCGGGTCTTTTCGTCGAGGAAAGGCGAGGGCGCCTCTTCGGCCACCTTCTGGTTGCGCCGCTGGATCGAGCATTCCCGCTCGCCGAGATAGACGACGTTGCCATGGGCATCGGCCAGCACCTGGATTTCGATGTGGCGCGGCTCGACGACGAACTTCTCGATGAAGATGCGGTCGTCGCCGAAGGAGCTTTTCGCCTCCGAGCGGGCGCGCTCGAAGCCATCGCGCACCTCCGCCTTGTTCCAGGCGATGCGCATGCCCTTGCCGCCACCGCCGGCCGACGCCTTGATCATGACGGGATAGCCGATGCCGCCGGCGATCGTTTCCGCATGGGCGGCATCCTCGATGATGCCGAGATGGCCGGGCACTGTCGAAACGCCGGCGGCATTGGCGAATTTTTTCGATTCGATCTTGTCGCCCATCGCCATGATCGCCTTTGGCTTCGGGCCGATGAAGACGATGCCCTGCTTTTCCAGGTCGGCGCAGAAAGAGGCGCGCTCGGAAAGAAAACCGTAGCCGGGATGCACCGCCTCGGCGCCGGTCGCCTTGCAGGCGGCGATGATCTTCTCGGCGACCAGATAACTTTCGGAGGCTGCGGCAGGGCCGATATGGACGGCCTCGTCAGCCATTTCGACATGCAGCGCATCCCGATCCGCATCCGAATAGACCGCAACGGTCGAAATGCCCATACGGCGCGCGGTCTTGATCACGCGGCAGGCAATCTCGCCGCGATTCGCGATCAGGATTTTCTTGAACATCGAGACTCCACCCAGAAATGCGTTCCGGAGTTTTACGCATAAAACACCGGAACGCACAATCGGGCTTGAGAAAGCTCAGGCGACCGCGGCTTTGGCAACCGGTTCTTCGTCGACGATGCGAAGCCAGCGGCTGCGGCGCGGCTCGGGACGATCGTGCAGTTCGACGGCAGCCATGATGCCGGCCCAGTGCGGATGGTTGGCAGCCGGCAGGGTTGCCTGCTCGATCTGCTGGAAGACGCCATATTCGGCCGGAGACACGACGATGACGCCGCCTGCGGCGATGCTTCTGAAGATTCGCATCGTAAAGTCGACGTCCTGGCGGGTGATGCTCCTGCGGTCGACGGCGCGCGACAGCTTGTAGCCGCCGATGCCGTCGGTGATCGCCAAACGAAGCTGGTCGAGGGCAAGCGCTCTCAATTCACCCGGGACATCGGCCGAAATCTCCATGATGTGGAGAATGAGCTCGAGCTCCAGCGCCGAGTTGACGACGCCATCGGTCGTGAACATGCGCATGATCCAGGCAACGTTGATGTCATCCAACGAGCCCTGCGGATAGGTGTGGTTGACGATGAAACCGGCGAGCTGCTCCACGAAGAAAGCATTCCACTCGGCACATTTCTCAGGACAGGAATTGTTGAGCGCCAACATCGCCGCGACATCCTGGGATGTCCGGATTCCCTCGGGAAAGGCATGTTTGCGCAATAGCACGATATCTTCGGCCGCCAGCCGATGCTTGCCGGCCACGACGCAGGCCGGAAAAGCGAGACGAAATTCGCTCATGTTTTAACTCCAGGCTTCATCATGAAGCCACAGACGGTTTTATCCCCTGCGAATTGACGATCCCTCAAGAAGGGGAGTTAACCCGATACTCTCGAATTCAGGAGGATTTTAGCGACTGTGCTGCTGGCGCTCGCGCCAGATGATGAAGAGCCCCGATGCAACGATGATGAAGATGCCGATCCACTTGGAAAAATTCGGGAAATCGTTGAACAGCGCATAGCCGAGCACAGTGGCCGAGATGATCTCGAAATATTGGAAAGGCGCAAGCAGCGACAGCGGCGCAAGCCGGAAAGCCCGGACAATTAGCAGATGCGCATAGCCGGAGATCGAGCCGAGAGCGAGAAGCAGCACGAGACCGAGACCGGAGGCGGGCAGGGAGATGGTGAAATCCGCATTGCCGGCGCCGTTGCCGGCGAGAAGGGCGGCGGCCATGAAGACCGTTCCGCCGATGCCGGCCATCGTCTGCATGGTGAGCGGCGAATCGGCCTCGCCGATCGCGCGGTTGAGGAAAAGATAGAGCGAGAACAGAAAGGCGCAGGCGACCGGCAGCAGCGCCTTGAGGCCGAAAATCTCGTAACTGGGTTGGATGACGATCATCGCGCCGCCGAAACCGACGGCGATCGCCATCCAGCGGCGCCAGCCGACCTTCTCTCCCAGAAACACAGCCGACATGGCGGTCAGCATGAAGGGCTCGACGAAATAGATGGCGAAGACGTCGGCAAGCGGCATGTATTTGACGGCGACGAAGAACAGCAGGCTGGCAGCGCCGTGCAGCACGCCGCGCAGAATATTCATCCATGGTCGTTTGGCCGAAAATGCCTTGAGCCCGAAAAGAGCGACGAGGATCGGCAGGGTGCAGGCGATCTGGAAAAAGAATCGGTAGAACGTCACCTGGCCCGGCGACATTGCCTCGAAAGTCGCCATGTATTTGGCGATGGCATCCATGGTCGGCAGGATGAACATGGCGCCGGACATGATGGCCATGCCCTGCAGGGAGTTTTGGTGGGGTTCTGACATGGCGGCCGATTCTTGCGGGAACGGCACCCATCAATCACGGGAAAGCCGGGCAAATCAAGCCGTCAAACCTCTCCAAAGCATGTCGCGAAAAAGTGTGCAGCGGTTTTGCGGCAACGACATGCGGAAAACAAAGACCTAAAGCGCAAGAAGCGATCTGAAGGATCGCGAAGCGCTTTAGCGGTCAGGTCTCGTTCACCGTCTCGCCAAAAACCGTCTCGAAAGCGGCGCGCAGCCTGACATCGACATCCACCATCATGACAGGCAGGCCGAGGTCGACGAGGCTGGTCACGCCATAGGCCGATATCCCGCAGGGCACGATGCCGCTGAAATGATCGAGGTCCGGATCGACGTTCAGCGACAGGCCGTGGAAGGTCACCCATTTGCGCAAGCGGATGCCGAGGGCGGCAATCTTGTCTTCAGCCATCGTTCCGTCGGCCAGCAACGGTTTTTCCGGGCGGCGCACCCAGACGCCGACGCGATCCTCGCGCCGCTCGCCGCGCACGTTCATCATGTCGAGCGTGCGGATGACGACCTCCTCGAGGGCGGCGACGAAGGCGCGCACGTCCTGGCGCCGGCGCTTCAGGTCGAGCATGACGTAGGCGACGCGCTGACCGGGGCCGTGATAGGTATATTCGCCGCCGCGTCCCGTCGCAAAGACCGGGAAGCGATCCGGCTGGACGAGGTCGCCCGCATTGGCGCTGGTGCCGGCGGTATAGAGCGGCGGATGCTCGACGAGCCAGACAAGCTCGTCGCCGCCGTCTGCGATCGCCGCGACCTCCCGCTCCATCGCTTCCACCGCTTCCTCATAGGCGACGAGCCCATCGGCGATGCGCCAACGCACCGGGCGGCTATCGAGTTTGGGGAGCATGGAGAATTCGAGATCGGTGCGAAGCATGGCCATTCCTTGCCGCTTGCCCCGAAATACCTGATAAATAGGGGCGGCAGGGGATCTATATGGACCCGTTTTCCAGCCAATTCAAATGCTGTGAAAGGTTTTCAAAAAAACTGTCATATCGCCCTTGTGCACCCCAAATGCTTTTGCTACATGCTGCCCCGCCGACGCAAATCGGCACCTACCACGATGCGGTCGTGGCGGAATTGGTAGACGCGCAGCGTTGAGGTCGCTGTGGGGCAACCCGTGGAAGTTCGAGTCTTCTCGACCGCACCATCCCTTTTCAGGGAACGCTCGCCGGGCGATGATGTCGGTATAAGCTGATCACCTTGTATATGTGTAACACGGCCGGTAGGCCGTGATTGCCGCCGCTGCTGACATAAGCATCGACGACGGTGAAACACGTCACGCTGGTCTGAAGCGCGACTCACGCGTTAATTGATTCTCGAAGATCGCGATTTGATTTTGAGACGCTCCGCGAGATTTTCTCGTAAACGGCTTAACCCATCCTTAGTTGCGGCCAAGATATATGTCGGCCCGGTGTATATCTGCGGAAGCATTGGGAATAATGAAGATAAAAGACGCGGCAGGCTGGTCGTTCCTCGACATCTATTTCGTCCTCGACATCATCGAGAAGGTCCTGGTCGGCTATCTCTTTGTCGCGATTGTGCTGCGCATCCTGCCGCAGGCGCACGGTGACAGAGCGATTATCGATTGCCTGCTGCTAGTCTCGGAAGGCGCTGCCGCCTTTCTGATCCTGACCCGCCGACCGACGAAGAATGCGTCGCTTCGGGTCTATGACTGGACCGTCACCGCCATAGGAACGCTCTTCCCGCTGCTCGTCTCTCCAACGACGACGGAGCCGCTTGCGCCGCTCTGGCTCTGTGGAATGGTGATGTGCCTCGGCTTTACCCTGCAAATATCGGCAAAGCTGGTATTGCGGCGAAGCTTCGGTCTGGTGCCGGCCAACCGTGGCGTCAAGATCGGCGGCCCCTACAGGTTTGTCCGCCACCCGATGTATGCGGGCTATTTGATGACGCATGTCAGTTTCTTCCTAGCCAATCCCTCGATCTCGAATTTCGCCATTTATGCGACGGCTCTTGGCGCGCAATGTCTGCGGCTTCTGGCGGAGGAACGTTTGCTCAAGGAGGATCCCGCCTATACGGCCTTCATGGCCACGACCCGTTACCGGCTCGTTCCATTCGTATTCTGAGGCGATAAAAGCGGATTGAAAGGAAGGGGCCGATTTTCCGGCCCCTTCCTTTTTGATCAATGCGTTGCGCGGCAGGCTTCGGTGCGAGAGGCGCCGCTATCCGCACCCTTGGTATGGGAGCCGCTCGGACCGACCATGCTGTGGCACGGGGGCAGGGGCTTGATGCTCGCGGTGGCCGTCTTGTCGACGACTGGGACGGCCATGGCGGACGGGGCGAAGCCGTCGCTGTCATTGGTGTAATCGCTGGAATAGGCCGGGGCCTTGCGGTTGCTGTAGTGAACCGGAGCGGGCTTGGCCATCGGGCTCGGCGCAAAGCCGTCACTGTCATTGGTATAGTCGTCGGAATATGTCGGCTGAGCGAAGGCAGCGCCTGCGAGGCTGACGGCGAACAGGGATGCGGCGAGGGCAAATTTGATGCGCATGGTTTCTTCTCCTCAATCTGTTGTTGAATTCAACAACATAAACCATCCCCGGCGAGTTAAGAGTTCGCGCCCCAATTCAGGCGAAATTGTGAACGGAAAACGGTTGGCCATCGGCCTTTTGTTCAAATGAAATCACGGTCTTGTCAACGATCTTGACGTTTCCGTTACGGCAGCCGCCAACAAAAAAGGGCCACCAGATGCCTGTGCTCGCTACAATTCCAAATTGTTAAATTTTGGTAATGTTAGGCGCGCAGCCATACGGGAGGCGGCGGCTCGCCTCCCGTTTTGATCGCCATGTCACCCATGAGGTTCAGTCTTCGTTGGGGATATGGGCGTCGATGCCGGTCAGCTGCAGCTTGTTGCGGACATGATGGACGCCGTCGACTGAAAGCGCGCCGAGCTCGACCTTGCGGGCAATGCCGATCGTCTCCACCGAGCCTTCCAGGGTGATGACGTGGCCGTCGGCATGGACCTCGATACTGTTGATGTCGACTTCCGGAATGTTTTCGAGATTGTCGTTTACCCGCGCCTCGAGCTCGTCGCTGTCGTCACGATCGATCGTGCCGGCGCGCAGCGAATCCTTCAGGCGGTTCTCGTTGCCGTCCTTATCCGTGCCGTCGATGCGAAAGCCTTGGTTGGGATCGCTGTCGAAATTTGCCTTGGTCTCGCCGTAGGGGCGGTTGGACGGGTCGCTGGCAGCGGTGCCGTCGGCATAGGGCCAGCCATCGTCGAGATTGCGTTCTTCGAGGTCGCGATAATCTTCCTCACGGGAAAGCTCGGGGGCCTCGCGTGAAATCGGGGTCTTGTCACCGATCCTTGCCATTATGGTCGCTCCTTGTTTCTCTGCGGGAGAACGCCGACAGGGGCGAATGGTTCGGCGCGACGGGCGATTTGTCAGCCTTGCGTCTTCTCCCATTTTTTGACGAGGCGGTCGCGCTTCAGCCTCGAAAGCCGCTGCAGCCAGAAAATGCCGTCGAGTTGGTCGACCTCGTGCTGGATGCAAATGGCGAGGAAACCTTCGGCGGCCTCGTCGTGCATCTTGCCGTCGGCGTCCTGATAGCGGAAGCGGATCGCTCGCGGGCGTGTGACTTCGTCGGTCGCGCCGGGCATGGAGACGCTGCCCTCGGCGTGGATCATCGTCTCCTGCGACCGCCAGGTGATCTCAGGATTGACATAGAGGCGCACGCCGTCGGCCCTGTCGAGTTCGAGCACCGTCACACGAAGGAAGACGCCGATATGGGCGGCGGTGATGCCGACGCCGGGGGCTGCGCGCATCGTCGCCAGCAGGTCGTCGGCCAGCGCGGCCAGCGACGCATCGAAGGCCGTCACCGGCGCGCAGACGGTCTTCAGCGCCTGATGCGGATAACGCAGGATCGGACGGACGGGCATGAAGCGGGCTTTCTCGGTTTGAACGACGGGAAACTATCGCCGGTCGTAGCTATTGTCATCAAGAAGCGCGGTTTGGCGCTTTACGGCAGGGATGCTTTGAGCTAGCAGGAGCAGAAATTCCGACTGCGGGAAGCCTTGCGCGGGATTTACTATCCGCTTGTTGACAATGTGTTTTCGGCCGACATTTGCGAATGCGGCGCGGCAGTCGTTGAAATTCGAACCAGGTGCGAGGGCGGCAGATGACGACGACCGATACGGAAGACCGCACTCGCCGGCGCGATGACGAGGAAGCGGATATTTACGACGAGGACGGCAATGTCCGCGGCGATTTCCTGGCCCTCGTCGGCGCCGCGATCGCCGATCGCGATACGCTGTTCCTGCGCCAGAATGTTGCCCGCCTGCATGAATCCGAAATAGGCGACCTGCTGGAATCGATCCAGCCGGATCAGCGGCTGGCGCTGGTGCGCCTGCTCGGCGAAGATTTCGACATGACGGCGCTGACCGAGGTCGACGAGGCGATCCGCCGCGAAATCGTCGACCAGATGCCGAACGAGCAGATCGCCGCGGCGATCGGCGAGCTCGATTCGGACGATGCCGTCTACATTCTCGAAGATCTCGACAAGGAAGACCGGGAAGAGATCCTTGCGCAACTGCCGTTTACCGAGCGCGTGCGGCTGCGCCGGGCGCTCGACTATCCGGAAAGCTCGGCCGGGCGCCGCATGCAGACGGAATTCGTCGCCGTGCCGCCGTTCTGGACGGTCGGCCAGACGATCGACTACATGCGCGACGAGGAGGATCTGCCCTATTCCTTTTCGCAGATCTTCGTCATCGATCCGACCTTCAAGCTGCTCGGCGCCGTCGATCTCGATCAGATCCTGCGCACCAAGCGGCAGACGAAGATCGAGCAGATCATGCGTGAAACCAACCATCCGGTTCCTGCCGAGATGGACCAGGAAGAGGCCGCCCAGCTCTTCGAACAATACGACCTTCTCTCGGCCGCCGTCGTCGACGAAAACGGCCGGCTGGTCGGCGTATTGACCATCGACGACGTCGTCGACGTCATCCATGAGGAAGCGGACGAGGACATCAAGCGCCTCGGCGGCGTCGGCGACGAAGAGCTGTCCGACAATGTGCTTTCGACGGCGCGCTCGCGTTTCCTCTGGCTATTGATCAATCTCGGCACGGCGATGCTCTCGGCCAGCGTCATCGGGCTGTTCGACGCCTCGATCGAGAAGATGATCGCGCTTGCGGTGCTGATGCCGATCGTCGCCTCGATGGGCGGCAATGCCGGCACGCAGACGATGACGGTGACGGTGCGCGCGCTCGCCACCCGCGATCTCGACATCTACAATGCCGGCCGCATTATCCGCAGAGAGGCGGGCGTCGGCATCCTCAACGGCGTCATCTTCGCGACGATCATGGGTGCGATTGCCGGCACATGGTTCCACGACTACCAGCTCGGCGGCGTGATCGCGGCGGCGATGATCATCAACCTGATGGCGGCAGCCCTTGCCGGCATCCTGTTGCCGCTGTTGCTCGACAAGATGGGGGCCGACCCGGCCATCGCCTCCTCGGTCTTCGTCACGACGGTGACCGACTGTACCGGCTTTTTCGCCTTTCTCGGTATCGCGACCTGGTGGTTCGGCATCTGAATGGTGGCTGAAATTGACTATTACGTAAAAGTCAATATTATTGCCGGTTCGACGACGGGGAACAAATGCCGGTGAACAAATATTATAGCATAACGGAGCTCACGCGCGAATTCGGTGTCTCGACGCGCACGCTCCGATTCTACGAGGACGAGGGACTGATCCATCCGGAGCGGCGAGGGCGCACCCGGCTGTTCCGGCCGGCGGACCGCCGGCTGATTGGCGAAATCCTGCGCGGGCGGCGGATCGGTTTCACCATCGCGGAAATTCGCGAGATCATCCAGGTCTACAAGGAGCCGCCGGGCGAACTCGGCCAGCTGAAGCTTCTGATGAAGCGCGTCGACGAGAAGCGTGAGGACCTGCGCCAGAAGCGCAAGGATATAGACGACACGCTGACGGAACTCGACAATATCGAGGAAGCCTGCCTCGGCCGCCTCGCCGAAATCGGCGTCACCACCTGATAACGGGGGCAGAGCCTTCGTCGGTCTCTATTCCGCCTCGGCGCTGCATTCGGTGACGAGCGTCTGCACCCGTTCATCCTTCTGGACGTCGATCTCGTTTGCCTGCAGTGGGATCAACAGGTTTTGGGCCTGCAATTTTCCGAGCGTACACTGGCAGAAACTGCGGCAGAGCGCTTCACCTTGCTGCATCACGCAAGTGGAGTTGCATTGCCTTAGGTAAGTTTCCGCCGGATCCGGCGTCGGCGGCGGGACGAGAAGGGAAAGCCCGTAGGCGATGGCGATCAGCACAGGCTGGTGGATGAGATAGAAGGCAAGGCTGTGGCGGCCAAGCCGCGCCGGCCACCAGGAGCCGGTGCCAAGAGCGGCAAGCCGGTGCGGCAGACCGGTTCTGATGGCGATCGAGGCGACGCTCAGTCCGGCAAAGAACGGCGTTGCCCAGGGAAACAGCGGCACGTAGTCGTTCGATCGTTGCGGCATTTCGGCAAGGCCGATCCAGGCGAGATATCGCGGATCGAAAAAGGACGAGCGCAGCAGGCCCAGCGTGGCGAAATTGTCGATGATCCAGGCGGCCAGGAGTGCCAATGTGACGACGAGCGTGACGGCGAGCGGCAGCCGGATGAAAACGATGCCGATGAGCGTGAGCGCCGCGATGCAATGCAGAATGCCGAAATAGATCCACCCGTCCGGCATCGCGATGCGGGTGACGATCGAAATGGCCGCGGCTGCCGCGGCAATCATGCCGAAACGCTTCCAGAAGGACGGCCAGCGAATCGTCGGCGTGCTGGAAAGCACCAGACTGACGCCGACGATGAAGAGGAAGGTCGTGGCGATCGCCCGGGCATAGATCTTCAGCCAGCCGGTCTCGGCCGTGCCCGGCGCGAGATATCCCATGAACTCCATGTCCCAGGAGAAATGGTAGCTCGCCATGGCGATCAGCGCGATGCCGCGCGCCGTATCCAGTAGACCGATGCGTGGCGGTCTTGCCGCCGCATCGGCCTGCATTGCCGGCATGGTCATCAAAGTCTCCCGGTCAGATCATTTCCGTCGTTCGACGGCATGTCGCGGCGAAGAGCGGAAAGGTGAAGATTGGATGGCGGGCCGGCATCCATGATCGCCAGCCGTGCCTCCGAGAAGAACTGCCGCCGTGTCAGCACGAAGATGACGATCGCCGTCGTCAGCATGAAGACATAAGGGTTGATGAACCAGCCGAGATAGCCGATCGAGAGGAAGATCGCCCTGAGACCTTCGTTGAAATGGCTGCCCGCGATGACATTCATGCGGATGACCCGTTCGGCGGCGCGCTCGGCGGCGATGACGTCGCTCTCCGTGTCGCGCATCATCGGGATGGCACCGAAAAGGATGGTGCAATAGTTGAACAGCCGATAGGACCAGCCGAACTTGAAGAAGGCATAGCCGAAAAGCGCCGCAAGACCGCCGACCTTCATCTCGAAGGCGGCATGCCCGCTGTGGAAGACGAAGGGCAGGTCGGCAAAGACGGCGTCGACCTTCTCCGTCGCGCCGAGCAGGGCGAAGCAGCTGCCGATCGCGAAAATCGAGGTGGAGGCGAAAAAGGCCGTGCCGTTCTGCAGGCCGGCCATGATCTGCGTGTCGATCATCTTCAGGTCGCGGCGCAGCGAATTGTAGATCCAATCTCGCCGCCGTTCGGTCATCGCATGGGTCAGGCTGGTGCGGCCGAAGAAGGTGCGGCCCTTCAACAGCCAGGAATAACCCGCCCAGACACAGGCAAAGAAGGCCAGAGCGATATAGTCCGCCGTCGTCATCAACGATTCAGTCTCCGCATGAACGCGGCCACCTTACATATGCGCTGCAATGCTGCAATGCTGCAATGACCGGTGAGCCAGGCCCGCGCGGTTTATGCGCGTAACTATGACAATCGAATTCGATTTCCGAGCGGATGATGGCCAAGGCAACGGGAGGGAACAGGGCGCGTTGACGAGGTCAGCCGGTTGCGCTAACGTTAGCAAAAATGGAGATCAACATGAAGCTTGTGCGCTACCGGTCCGTCGACGGAATTTACTATGGGGTCGAAAGTGAGGGCAGGATCGATCGCTTAGCCGGCGAACCGTTCGAAGGTATCGAGCGGACGGGGAAGGAGGATCACCTTTCCGACGTCCGTCTGCTGTGCCCAGTGGAACGGCCCCGGATATTTGGGGTCGCTTACAATTACCGACAGCACACCGACGAGTCCGGAAAGGAGCAGCCGACGCTTCCGGTGTTGTTCATGAAACCCAGCACCGCGGCGAGCGGCAATGGAGATGCCATCGAATATCCGAGCGATGGCGAAATCGTCCACTACGAAGCTGAGCTGGTCGCCATCATAGGCAGAGGCGGACGCCACATCAGCAAGGAAGATGCGTTGCGGCATGTGCTTGGCTACACATGCGGAAACGATATCAGCGACCGCATCATACAGCGGCAGGAAAGCAAGTTTGGCTGCCTGCTGGCAGGCAAGGGTTACGACTCCTTTGCACCGTTGGGGCCGGCCATCGTTACCGATCTCGATCCGACCAATCTTGACGTCATCCTTCGTCAGAACGGCGCCGTCAAACAGGCGGGAAATACGCGAGACCTGGTCTATTCCGTTGCTGACATCGTTGCTTATTTGAGCCGCTTCATGACGCTGTTGCCCGGTGATGTAATCATGACCGGTACGCCTGCGGGCGTTGGGCCGATCGTTCCCGGCGACGAACTCGAGGTGGAAATTCCCGGTATCGGTGTTCTGAAAAATCCGGTGGTTGCGGCATCGCACTAGCGGAATCTCTTATAGGGGGTCCGCCGCGGCGCGAAAATTTCTGATTGA
Organism: Rhizobium sp. M1; assembly: GCF_002531805.1. Classification (NCBI taxonomy): domain Bacteria; kingdom Pseudomonadati; phylum Pseudomonadota; class Alphaproteobacteria; order Hyphomicrobiales; family Rhizobiaceae; genus Rhizobium; species Rhizobium sp. M1. The sequence goes on from NZ_NWSW01000047.1 coordinate 13,404, forward strand.
CCTCAGAATTACCAATGCTATTAATGCTAACGTTAGCACCTGTTGCAAAGACTGGTTCCGCATCGGGCCACGTTGAACAGGGAGATTTGTCCAGGTGAAGTTGAGGGTGGAGAAATGGCACGAGTAAAATATGTCTCGAATACCGAGTTGGCCGAGACACAACCTGCGCTCAATGAGCGTCTGCTGAAGGAGAGGAAGGTTCCGACCGGAAACATCTTTCTGGCGCTCGCCAACGCTCCCGCGATCCTCGGCGATTTCCTCACTTATGCCAATGCGGTGCGGGCGGCTGACCTCAGCCCGAAGCTGCGGGAGATGGCCATCCTAACGGTCGGGTACTGCACAAACTCCGAGTACGAGGTGAAGCATCATCATTCTCATGGGCTCAAGGCCGGCCTGACGGAGGAGCAGTTCCATGCAATCGCGCACTTCGAGACCTCGGATCTCTTTGACGAGCAGGAAAAGGCTGTGATGGCCTTTGCCAAGGAGTCCACGCTGGACGTCGATGTTTCCGATGAAGTGTGGAACGGAGTCGCAAAGTTTCTGTCGGAAAAGCAGCTTGTCGAGCTCTCGATCAATGTCGCCTGGTACAATTCCGGTGTTCGCCTGATGGGCGCGCTGAAGATCGATCTTGAAGAGGGATATCGCTGAGCAGGCCGGCGGCGCCCAACCAGCGCCGCCTCGGCTTGCCGTATGGTCTTGGCGGCGCTCATCAAGATAATTCCAGAGCTTTCAGCGTCCGGCCCTGGATGCGGGATGAATCGCAGCCGATCGAAGAGAGGTGCGTGTCACGGGACGGGCGCCTCTCTCTGATTCCGCTTGCTGCGGGAGATCGACCGCTGCCGGCTTTTCACGGAGTGCCCGTGCTACCGCGGATGACCAGGTGGGGCGGAGAGATGAAGCTGTAGGGCTTACTGAGATCACCCTTGTTCTGAAGGTGGTGCAGGAACCAAAGCCCGCAGGCGGTTGCCAGCTCCGAAACGGGCAATTGGACCGTCGTCAGTCCCGGACCCCACCATCGATACCCAAGCTCATCACCAAATCCGACGACCGAAATATCTCGGGGAACGCTCAGGGCCTGGTCCTGGATTTCGTCGATGACGCCGGAGGTATTTTGCACCGCGCCGATCACAAGCGCCGTCGGTCGATCCTTTAGGGAAAGAAGGCGACGCACGGCTTCCCGTCCGAATTCGGGCGAGGAGGGCGCGCCAAGCTCCTCATGCACGGTGATCGCTTGGCCGGAGCTTTTCACCGCGTCCCGGAAACCCTGCACGCGAGCCGCGCCGGTGGGCAGTTCTTCCGTGCCGCCGATGTAAGCGATCCGTTTGTGACCTGCGTTGATGATGTGTTCCGTGCTCTCGTAAAGCGCCCGTCGGTCATCAATCCCAAACCATTGGTCGCCGAGCAGCGGTGCCCTTCGCAGCAATTGGATGTGAGGTGTCATCTTCAGGATTCGCGCGGAATCGGGATGAGGTTTTGCGCTCGGGACCAGAATGATCCCGGCGACGTTGGCGCTCGTTAGTTCCTTGATGTGGCGAAGCTCGTGCATTCTGTCGTCATCGGTTTCGCACAAGGTCAGCTGATAATTCGCCGAAAGAAGGCACTGCGAGAGAGCGTGGGCAATCGTCGAATAAAAGCTGTTCCGGATATCTGGAACGATCAGCCCGACGAGATTACTCTGCACCCCGCGCATCATGCGAGCAGCACGATTGGCAACGTACCCCGCTTGCGCTGCGGCTTCATTCACCTTTCGCTTCATCTCAGCGCTGATGCGGCGATCGTCGGCAAGAGCGCGGCCCACGGTCGAGGGGGAAACTTGAAGGATCGCCGCGATGTCTTTAATTGTTACCATTGTGCTTGGCTCGGAATGATTGTTTTGGCCAACGATAGCACTGACATCGCAGTTGTCAAACCTCTCATACCGTTTAAGTAGCAATCATTTAATTTTCGCCCCCGACGCCCGGGTGCGGCGACCAATCGCCATGTAAAATAAAAACCTTTCAGATGCTTAATCTTCTTGAACGGGCTTGCCGCACCGGTGGTGCTGGGCGCGCAGAGGCGCTTGACAATCAATTAACTTCTTTAAGGCCGTTGACATGAGAGCCGTGCTGTGGGACGAATGTTTGTGCAAACGTTAGCGCAAACGGGAGGAGGCATAACGTGGATATTCTGGTGTTCCCGGCGTTGATCATGTCCGCAGAGGGACGTAGATCCTCATGACCGTCGCTCTTTTCCTGCAGTCCGCTGTTGGCGGTGTCTTGTTGGGCGGAATCTATGGCCTGCTGGCGATGGGTCTCAGCCTGAGCTGGGGCCTGTTGAAGCTTGTGAATCTCAGCCACTTCGCGCTGGCATTCCTCGGTGCCTACTTGACCTACCAGCTCGGTACCGTCCATGGCGTTCCGGCATATTTGAGCGCTCTTCTGATCGCTCCGCTGTTCTTCGCGCTCGGCATTGTGCTGCACAGCGTGTTCGTGCGCTTCAAGGTGAAGGAATTCGCCTCTCTACTTGTGACCTTCGGCGTCACAATCCTGATCGAGTCGTTGATCCAATGGATCTGGTCGGCCGATTTCCTTCGCTACGAAACGCCCTATGCGCAGACCACCATACGGCTCGGCCCGATCTTCGTGCCCGTATTGGAGCTTTCTGCTTTTGCCTGCGCCGGCGTGCTTGCCGGAGCGGCCTGGTACGCATTGAACAAGACAATGCTCGGCAAGGCATTGCGCGCCGCCGCCCATGACGCTCCCGTAGCGTCGGCTTTCGGAATCAATTCGACGCGCGTGTCATACATTCTGGCCGGCCTCTGCTCGGCGACAGCGGGGATCGCCGGGGTCTTTATCGCCCTGATCGGAACTCTGGCTCCATCTCAAATCGAGGCTTGGATCGGGGTCGTCTTTGCTGTCGCCATCATTGGAGGATTGGGCAGCCCTATTGGCGCGCTGGGCGCCGGAATGCTGATCGGTGTGGCCGAGAGCCTTACCATGTCCGTCGTGAACCCCGCTTGGGCGCCGCTCGTCGCATTCAGCGTGCTCATCGTCATCCTCCTGCGCAAACCGGTGATTTGACCATGAAAAAGCTCCTGATTACAGCGCCTGTCGTGGCGATCCTCGCCTCGCTGCCTTACCTGGGAATGGCGGATTACTACCTTTCCTATCTGTACATCATCTTCTTCTGGGTCGTGCTGGCAACGAGCTGGGGTATCCTCAGCGGCTACACGGGCTACTGGAGTTTTGGTCACGCTGCATTTTTCGGTATCGGGGTCTATACGACGGCCACGCTGACGACGCAGCTGTCGTGGCCCTTCGTCGCGACGATACCTGCCGCGGCCCTGCTTGCGGCCGTGGTCGCCGTTCTGATTGGACTGGTTGTCTTTCGCTCGGGTGCTCTGCGCGGCGAGTTCTTCGCGCTGTTGACGCTGTCGGTGACGTTTGTCGTCGCGGCCATTGTGTCGAACACCGCGCTCGATTCGGGCACAGGCGTGTTCCTTTCAGGGATCGAAATCCCGATGATCGGCGCAACGGCGTCCGGCTCCCTCTACATGTTCGGGTTCATTGCGGCCCTTGTTGCGCTGGCGACATCCTATTTCATCTTTCACAGCAAATTCGGTCAGGGCTTGCTGGCAATCCACGACGATGAAGACGTCGCAGAAGTGAAAGGCGTTCCGACGTTCCGCTATAAGCTGATTTCGTTTGCGGTCTCGTCGGCGCTTGCCGGTGCAATGGGGGCGATCCACGCCGTATATGTCGGCTACGTCACCGTTGGCGAAACGTTTGCGGTGACCGTTCCTCTCTATGTCGTGCTCATGAGCATTCTTGGTGGAGCCCGCCATTGGGCTGGACCTGCGATCGGTGCGGTGATCATCACCGTGATGCAAAGCGCCATCGTCAGCGGCGCTCATGCGGAATTCGGCCGTGCGGGTGTGGCTCTTGCGCTGATCGTCGTCATCCTGGTGCTGCCGTCCGGCATCGTTCCCAGTCTTGTTCGCAGGTTTGCCGACAGGCGCAGCGGAGCTGGCGCACCGATGGGGTTTGCTCAGGTCGTCACGCAGTTCGCGCCTTCAGCCCAAGCAGGTTCCGGTCCGGTGCTTCTCAAATGCGAGGATGTCACCAAATCCTTTGGCGGCATCCGTGCCTTGACCGGCGTGACTTTGGAGGTCCGACGGGGCGAAATCCTGGCTCTGGTTGGGCCAAATGGGTCCGGCAAGTCCACCCTGATCAACATGATCAGTGGTCACTACTCCATGACCTCGGGTAAAATCACACTGGAAGGCGAGGAGATTTCCGGTCGATCGCCGCATCTGATCGCGCAGCAGGGCGTGGCGCGCACCTATCAGATCCCGCGCCTGTTCGACAATCTGACGGTCCTCGAAAACGTTCGGCTCTGCGCGAAATTCGGCAGCGCCGACGGCATGGGCGCGGCTGCTGTCGATGCAGCCACCGGGGAGGCGCTCGCCTTCACCGGCCTGGCCGATAAGGCCGACGTGCTTCCGGAAGCCTTGAACCTGCATGACCGAAAATTTGTCGAATTCGCCAGGGCGCTGGCCGCAAAACCACGTCTGCTCCTGCTCGATGAGGTGCTTTGCGGCTTGAATCCGGCCGAGGTCGACCATGCGGTCGAAATGATCAAGCGGATCAAATCCGGCGGTACGACGATCATCTTCGTCGAACACCTCATGCGTGCGGTTGTCGCACTGGCGGACCGTGTCGCGGTGCTGGATCAAGGCAAGGTTCTGGCGCTTGGGCATCCAGGCGAAACGATGCGAGATCCGGCAGTGGTCAGCGTATATCTGGGAGGCAGTCATGCTGCTTGAGGTCGATAAGATCGAGGTCGGCTACGGAGACGCGATCGCTCTGTGGGACCTGTCTATCAGTGTAGGGCCGGGCGAGATCGTTTCGGTCGTCGGCCCGAACGGGGCGGGCAAGAGCACGCTGGTAAACGCCATCGCCGGCATTCTTCGCCCGCACCGGGGAAAAATCGTTATCGAGGGCAACGACGTTTCCAAAGTGCCGAGCCACCGGGTCTGCGACTACGGCATAGCGGTGGTCCCGGAAGGGCGGCGTCTCTTCACGGCGATGACGGTCCTGGACAACCTGTTGCTCGGTGCGTACCGCTCGCTCGCTCGTGCGGAGCGCGATGCCACGCTCGCTGAGGTGTTTCAGCTTTTCCCTGTTTTGAAAGAGCGCCAGGATTCGTTGGCGGGTTCCTTGTCGGGTGGGCAGCAGCAAATGGTTGCGATCGGCCGCGGCCTGATGGCCAAGCCGCGCGTGCTGCTGATGGATGAGCCTTCGCTCGGGCTGTCGCCTTTGATCGTCGGGGAAATGTTCAAAATTATTCAGATGATCAATGAGCGGGGCGTAGCCGTGCTGCTCGTCGAGCAGAATGTGAACAAGGCGCTTGAAATTGCCCATCAGGCCTACGTGATCGAGCAAGGCCGCGTGACGGCCTCCGGAACGCCTGAGGTTCTCATCAATGATCCAAGCATCAGGGAGGCGTATCTTGGTATCTGAAAATTCGAGCGGGAGAGTTCCCGTGCATGTCAGGCGCGTCGTCACGAAGCACGGCAGTCAGGGTGTCGCCGGGTTCGCTGAGGACGGCGCCGTTCCGCGCACTGATATATTCAGAACGATCCCCGGACTGGTCTCGCGGATGGTCTGGTCGACCTCGGCTTCCACGACGATTCCATTCGACGGAGCCGATCCAACGTCCCAGGTGACGAGCTTCGTTCCCGAGCCGGGCGAAACGCGCTTTCTAGTGCTAACGTTCCCACCGGATTCGGTTTTCATGTCTCCGGATTTCGACGGTTCGGCGGCGATGGCGGAGAACCTGGCGGTCAGTCCGGGTTTGGCCGAACGTTTCGAGCCGGACGGCAAACATCAAACGCCCACGGTCGACTACGGCATCGTTCTCGACGGCGAGATCTGGATGGAGCTCGACGATGGCAACGAGACTCGCCTCGGACAGTTCGATGCCTTCGTCCAGAACGGAACGCGTCACGCCTGGCGAAACAAAAGCGACAGACCGGCAACCATCGCCGTGGTGCTGGTTGGCGCACGGACCGCCGATACGACGGATTAAGATGACGGCCTGCGAGCCTCGATGATCCAAAATCTCAATCTGACTTATGGACCAATTGAACATGACCAACACCGAAATCCGAAAAGTTCAGGGCCGTCGCGTCTGGGATTCCCGTGGCAGGCCCACCGTCGAGGTAGAGATCGAGCTGGCGTCCGGCGCCATCGGCCGCGCCATTGCGCCTGCGGGCGCATCGACCGGCACCGGCGAAGCTCTCGATCTGCGTGACGGCGGCAGCGCCCTTGCCGGCTTGGGCATCAACAAGGCCCTGGCTGCCGTCAACGGCGAAATCGCCAAGTTGCTGGTTGGCCGGGACGCCGGGCTTCAAGCCGAGCTGGACCACGCCATCATCGAGCTGGATGGCACCCAGAACCGGAGCAGGCTGGGCGGGAATGCATCGGTCGCAACATCGATGGCCCTGCTTCACGCCGCCGCGGCCGCGGCCGATCAACCGATCTGGCGGTATCTCGCGGGCTCCGGCAAGGGAATTACCATGCCGCTGCCGGAAATTCAGATTTTCGGCGGCGGAGCGCACGCAGCGCGCCGGGTCGACGTTCAGGATTTCATGATCATGTGCCCTGCCGCCTCGACTTTCTCGGAAGCCTTGGAGTGGACCGCAGAGGTCTACCGCGCCGCGGGCGACATCATGAAGCGGGCCGGCAAGCTCCAGGGCGTGGCGGACGAGGGGGGCTATTGGCCGGCCTTCACCAGCAATGAAGAGGCCCTGGATGCCTTGGTGCGTTCGATCGAAGCTGCCGGTCTGAAGCCGGGCGGCGAAGTGGCGATATCGCTCGACATCGCGGCTTCCGAATTCGGCCGTGAGGGCAGGTATTCGCTGGCGCTGGAAGATCGGCAGCTCGATACGGCCAAGATGATCGATATGCTTGGCGGCTGGTTGAAGGCCTATCCGATCGTCTCGATCGAGGATCCGCTCGCCGAGGACGATCCTGACGGTTTCAAGGAGTTTACCGCCCGCTACGGCTCCAGATGCCAGATCATCGGCGACGACTTCTTCGTGACGAACGCGGCGCGGGTAACCGAGGCGATCAGGGATAAAAGCGCCAATGCCGTTCTGATCAAGCCGAACCAGGCGGGCACGATCACCGAGACCTTCGAGGCGCTCTCCGTCGCCAAGAAGGCGGGTTTCCGGACGATCGTTTCGGCGAGATCCGGCGAGACGGAAGATGTGACGATCGCCCATCTTTCGGTTGGCTGGGACGCCAGGCAGCTCAAGGTCGGATCGTTCTCCCGCTCCGAGCGGATGGCCAAGTGGAATGAGGTTCTCCGGATCGAGGAGGCGCTTGGAAAAGAGGCTTCGTTCGCCGGGTGGACGGCGCTGGACTTGGCTGAAAAGCCAGCCGTCGTTGCCGCCGTCGGTTAGAATTTGGATGGGCCGGGTGCGGGTCTCGCGTAAAAACAGGCGTTGACAAAACACCCGGCCGCTTTATGCTAACGTTAGCAAAACTCAACGAGGATGACATGCTTCCGGCTGTTAATTTGAAACCTCCCTTCAACATCACGCGCTTCAGCCACGTCGTGCTCGAGGTCAATGATGTGGGACGCAGCCGGGATTTCTATTTCAATGTCGGCGGCCTCGTCGAAACGGAATTCGCTGATGGTGTCTCCTACCTCCGCGGACTGTCCGAGGCCTGCCACCACAGCCTCGTGCTCGCACCCGCCGGCGGCAAGCCGGCATGCAGGCGGATCGGTTATCGGGTGTTCCTGGAGGAAGATCTCGACAAGGCCAAGGTCTTCTTCGAGGAGAAGGGGCTTCCGGCGGAATGGGTCGAAGTTCGAAACCAGGGGCGGACCTTGCTTGTCAGCGATCCCTCGGGGGCTCGCGTCGAGCTTTGCTCCAGCATGAGCGTCCATCCCCGCAAGTTTCTCCAGGTGCATGAACATCGCGGCGCCCGGGCCCAGGGCCTCGACCATTGCCAGATCATCGTCGCCGATCCGCTGGGTCTGAGCGCCTTTTACGGTGAACTCGGTTTCCGGACGTCGGAATATATCGCGGCGGGCGACGATCTCATTGCGAACTTCATGTATCGCAAAGGTGTCTGCCTCGACCTGGCCCTGGTGCCCGGCATCGGCCCGCGGCTGCATCATTTCGCCTATACGGTTGCGGAAAGCAGCGACATCTTCGCCGTCTGCGACTTTGCCAGCCGTTATGGATATGGAGACAGCATCGAGCGCGGGCCTGGCCGCCATGGCCCTTCGGGAGTCCTGTTCGTCTATCTGCGCGATCCGGATGGCCACCGGGTGGAGTTCTTCAACAATCACTACACCACGATAGACGCGGAACTGGAGCCCATTCGCTGGGACGCGGCATCCCTGAGCACCAATGTCCATTGGGGCATGCCGGCCGTCTCGAAGTGGTTCTTCGAGGCCAGCGAATTTACGGGAGTACCGCTGGAGCACCCCGAGAAAATGCCGAACCCGATGACGCTGGAACGCTACGCGGAAGGGCTCGCGAAGAGCTGAGACCTGCCGCCGGCGGCAGGAGACCGAGGCGCCGCGGACCCGTAAGCGCGATGACATGCCGGAAGCACTTGGGAGGATGAGATGAGTGCGAATTCCATTAAACTGAACAGACGTGCATTTCTCGGTTCCGCAGCCGCCGCGGCAGCTTTCGGCTCGATTCCGAAGGTTTTCGCGCAAGGTGGGCCGATCCGCGTCGGCGGAACGCTGCCGTTGACAGGTCCGCTTGCCGGCGTCGGCGCAATCCATAAGCTTGCGGCAGAGGTGTTCGTCGAACAGATCAACGCCAAAGGCGGTATTCTCGGACGGAAGGTGGAGTTCGTCCTTCTCGACGACCAATCGCTTCCCGCCAATGCGCGAACCCTTTACGAGCGCCTGGTGACGGCCGATAAGGTCGATCTGCTGATGGGGCCTTATGGCACCTCCTCGATTATCGCGGCGATGGGCGTTGCCGTGCGGTTCAAGAAGATGCTGGTTCAGAGCAGCCTCGGCGACCCGAGCCTCGCGCCCTATCCGCTGCAGTTCCCGTCGCTTCCGATCGGGGCCGAGCCGCAATTGACCGACACCGAGATCGTTCTCGATGCCTATGCGAGCCTGCCGGCTCCTCCCAAGACGATCGCCTTCGTCACCAGCAAATTCCCGTCGGCTCTGACGATCGCCAAGGGCGGCCAGCAGGTCGCCGAGAAACGCGGAATCAAAAGCGTGCTGGACCTCGAATACGAATTCGGCACGAAGGATTTTGGCGCGATCGCAAACCGCATCAAGGCGGCTGATCCGGATCTGCTGTGGTCGGGTGCGATCGGCATGGAGGCCGTGCAGCTTCTCGATGCGATGAGCCGGATCGATTACCAGCCAAGAAACCAGTTCTATCTGTTCCCGGCGCCCGGCCCGACTGCGGCGCACCCCAAAGCGAATGGCCTGACCTCGCTGACCTGGTTCGAAGAGCACGAACCATTCCTCAAAAATCACGGCGCCCAGGAGTTCGTCAGCGCCTATGACGGAAAGGCGAAGGCGGCAGGCTTTCCCTATCCGCGCGCGGAATATCAGGCCGCCGTCGAATATGCTGCGTGGCAGATCCTTGCGGCGGCAGCTGAAGGGGCGGGGAAGCTGGATGATGCCGCGATGGCTGCGTGGCTGCGCGCAAATCCCGTCGAGACGGTCGTCGGGACAAGGACTTTCGACGGCAAGTTCAATGCCGGAAAGCCCTCGACGAAGCTCAAGCAAGTTCAAGGAAAGGATTGGGTGACCGTCTGGCCTGCGGACTTCCGACCGGCCGGCAAGGAGTTCCTGGCCGCCCTCTGACGAAACCGCTCGGCGCTGCCGCGCACCTGTCTGAAACTGAAAAAATGCAATCGGTCGGGCACGGTTCGACCGATGTCCCTATGGAGGAGTAAATGGTTAAAACTATGATCGCCGCCCGGCTGCATGCTCTGCATCAGCCGATGTCGTTGGACGAGATTCCGGTTCCCGCGCCCCGGCCCAACGACGTCCTGGTGCAGGTCAGGGCCTGCGGCATCGTGCCCAACATGGCCAACGTCATCAACAACTGGCCAACCTGGTTTCCCCACCAGCCGCTGCCGAAGTTTCCGGCAGTGTTCGGCCTGGATCCGGCCGGGGTCGTCGCCGAAGTGGGCGAGGCGGTCACCAATGTCAAAATTGGCGATCGTGTCTATGTCAGCCCTCTCAGGTCCTGTGGTTCCTGTAAGGCGTGCCGGTCAGGCAACCGTAGCCAATGCCGCTACTATACCTTGAACGGCTACTTCAGCACCAGCCGCGATGGTCAAAGAATCTTCGATCTTTATCCCTATGGCGGCTTCAGCCAGTACATGACCGCCCCGGAATATTCACTCGTATGCCTGCCGGACAATCTCAGCTTCGAACAGGCCGGCCGCTTCGGCTATCTCGGTACATCCTACGGCGCTCTGAAGAATGCGCAGGCCGGACCCGGCCAGGTTTGCCTCATCGACGGGATTACCGGCACGCTCGGCGTCGCGGCCACCAAGCTCGCTCTCGCCATGGGCCTCTCCAAAATTCTGGGCACCGGCAGAAACAAGGAATTGATGGACCGCATAAAAGCCATCGCTCCAGACCGCATCGATACGATTATGCTCGGCGAGGGCTCGACCGGAGACTGGGCAAAGGCCCAAACCGGCGGCGAGGGCGTGGATTTCGTCATCAGCGCGCTGGGCGCCAGAGCCCCTGCCGCGACCGTGGTCGACTCCATGCGCGGCGTTCGGCGAGGCGGCCGTGTGGTTATCGTTGGCGGCGTCGCCGAAGATGTTCCTGTTGATGTGAAGTGGCTGATGGACGAGCAGGTTCAACTCATCGGCTCCAACTGGTTCAGCGCTGCCCAGGGGCAGGAAATGGCCGACATGGTCCGCACCGGTGCGCTCGACCTCTCCTATCTCGAGCACAAGGTCTATCCGCTCGAGCGGGTCAACGAAGCCATTTCCGGCATCGGCGAACGCGATGGCGGCTTCAGCAACTACGTGGTCGTTCCGCCGGTTCCCGCCGTCTGGCAATAACAATCACCGGCGCCGGCTGCGGCCGGCGCCTCCCTCACGCGAGAAGAGAGAACATGTCCAAGAAAGATATCGCGGTCCTGGTCGGGAGCCTTCGTCAGGCTTCGATCAACCTGAAATTCGCCCGTGCCATGCAGAAAGTGGCGCCTGACGGGCTGAACCTGGAAATCGTGCCGATCGGCGATCTCCCGCTCTATAACCAGGACCTGGAAACCGAGACACCGCCGGTGGAATGGACGTCCTTCCGCGAGCGCATCAAGGCTTGCGACGGCGCAATCTTCGTGACGCCGGAATATAATAGATCCGTGCCGGCGGCATTGAAGAATGCGATCGAAGTCGGCTCTCGGCCGTTCGGAAAAAGCGTGTGGGATCACAAGCCCGGTGCGGTGACCGGCGCTTCTCCCGGTCTCATCGGCGGCGCAGCGGCAGCACTTCAGCTCCGGGTTATCCTGACCAACATCAACGTGCCGACTATGCCCCAGCCTGAAGTTTACCTCAGCACGGCCGACAAATTGGTGGGCGACCATGGGATATTCCTCAACGAAGGAACCCAGAAGTTCATCGAGAGCTTCCTGGTTGCGTTCGAAAGCTGGGTCGCCCGATTCTGAGCCGCAGCCGAGCAAGACTTCATCCGCCATCGCGAACACAGCGCGGTGGCTTTTTCTTTTTAATCTGCAAGGAAAAGCGTACTGCTCCGGAAAAGCCTGGGTTCCTTACGGAAACCAGGCCTGCGCCACGTCAGCGAGCTTTTGCGGAGGCGACGCGATCAATGGAATAGCAGCCTTGCGGACCGCCTCGCGCTGACATTCATCGGTTATGTATTCGACGGGCGATTTGCCATCGACCCGGGCGAGGAAGAGGGCGGGCAGCAGGCTTGCGGCCCGGGCCTCGAGAGCGTCCCGATCCTCCCAGTCGACCTGATCCATGTAGGCTGCCGTCAAGGCCGCGAATGACGATGCAAGCTCGGATGCCGCCTTTCCGGCAACGATCTTCTTCAGCAACAGATGGTTCAGGCAGAAGGCCAGGTCGAAAGCCGGATCGCCGAACCAGGCGCATTCGGCATCCAGGAAGACAGGACCGTTTCTGCCCAACAGGATGTTCTTCGGGCTGACATCGCCGTGGACCAGCGCCAGCTTTGTTCCGGCAGTGCGCTCAACCAGCTCGGCGAGACGATCGCTGACGAAAGGATGTTTGGCGGCAGCGGCCACCAGGTAAGGCTCTAGCCGAAGAGCATAAAAGTTCGATCCGGAGTCAAATTTTTCCGGCAACCCCGGTGTGCGGGCACTGACGGAATGGATCTGTCCAATCCGCTGGCCAATGACCGCTGCCGCCTTTCGGTCGACGCTTCCGTGAAGCAGGTTGGTCTTCCAGAGCGGGTAGTCGTCGCTCGGAAGAAACTCCATTGCGAAAACACCAGACGGCGCGTCGTGCGCGAGAGGCTTCGGAACGGCAGAAGGGAAATGCTCCGCCACGAAGGAAATCCAGTTCCATTCGTATAGGTTTCTCGACACCGGCGCTTGCCAATCGGCAGATACTTTAAGCTTGGCAAGGGCGCGTTTCACGCAGATGAGCCGGCCGGGGAGCTCCACGCGATAGATATCTGAAGAAACACCACCCGTCAGGGGCTTGTAGATCGCTTCCTCGGAAGCGCTCTTCAGGCCGCTCTTCAGCAGGAAATCGTCGAAAATCGTCGTCTCGTCTACAGACATAAAACCAGTGTCCTTGCGGCATTAGCGGCGGGGGCTGTTGCGGGGTTGTTCGGGCATCTCTCCGGAAAGAACCCTGACGACTTCCTCCGCTGCCCGGCGACGCAGTTCGATCAGCGAAGCATCCGAGGAGAAGGCGACATGCGGCGTAATCATCGCCCCGGCATGAGCGAGCAGCTCCTGAGGTACCCGGGGTTCATCCTCAAGCACATCCAGACCGACGCCGCTCAGAATGCCGGAGGCCAAGCCCTCGATCACGGCAGCAGTATCCACGACGCCGCCTCGGCTGACGTTGATAAGCAGACTTCCGCGACGCATCTTCGAGATGGCGTCTTTGTTGATCAGATGACGCGTCGCCGGCGAAAGCGGCGCATGGACAATGACGATATCGCTCTTGGCCAGAAGCGTATCGAAGTCGGCAAGCTCCACATCGGCGGGGACATTGGAGGCATGGGGATCGTGCGCCACCACGCGGCATCCCAGCGCCTGCATCTTTGCTGCCGTCGCACGGCCGATGCGACCGAAGCCGATGATGCCGCAGGTCAGCTCCGAAAGCCTGCGGAGATTTGCCGAAGCGGGGTCCCAGCGGCCTTCGCGAACTTCGCGATCGAAGTGGATCAGGCCGCGGGCCCAGGCAATTGCAAAACCGATTGCGTGGTCGGACACTTCTGCGACGCAATAGTCGGGAACGTTCGTGACCCAAATTCCTCGCTCGGTCGCAGCATCGACTGCAATATTGTCCAGGCCTACACCGAGGCGAGCGACGATCTTGAGATTGGGAGATGCAGCGATGGCCCTCTCGCTGACCTGGGCCCAGCAGGTCAGGATCGCGTGCGGCCGATGCTCTGCAGCCAAAGCGTCGATCTCGGCAGAGGGCAACGGCTCGGCAGGGCCGCTGATGAGGACAAATCCAGCCCTCTCGATCACCTCGCGCTCGACCTTGTCATCCGGCCAGGCGTAGTCCGTCAACAGCACGGTCCGTGTCATGATTTCCTCCCAGTTTGTGCAAACGTTAGCGCAATAATTTCACCAAGGTCAAGAAAAATAAGCTTGCGCCGCCTGCTTCGGCGGCGAGCTATCCGCTGTTTCGCAGCCCGGCGGCGATTCCATTGATTGTCAGATGCAGCGCCTCTTCCGTCTCCTGATCTCGTTCTCCCGCATGATGGCGGCGAAGAAGGTCGATCTGCATGTGGTTAAGAGGATCGAGGCATGGAAAGCGATGATGGATAGACTGCTTCAGCGCCGGATTATTCTCCAGGAGCGAGGCCTGCTCCGTTATGGCGAATAATGCGGCCGTCGTCGCTTCCCACTCGTCTTTTATGCGTGCGAAGATTTTCTCGTGGGCGGATGTGTCAGGGACGAGGTCCACGTACCGCGCCGCGATCGCCATATCGGTTTTGGCCAGCACCATCTCCATGTTCGCGATCAGCGTCTGGAAGAAGGGCCAGTCCCGATGCATCCTTTGAAGGGTTCGCAACCCGTCCGGTTGTCCGGCCAGCCAGTGTCTGACGGCCGAGCCAAATCCAAACCAGCCCGGCAGCATGATACGGCTCTGCGACCAGCCGAACACCCAGGGTATCGCACGGAGATCTTCGATGCGACGAGACGAGCTGCGTGAGGCCGGGCGGCTGCCAATATTCAGTTTTGCTATTTCGCCGATGATCGTGGCTTCCCAGAAGAACTTTTCAAATCCCTCGGTTTCGTAGACCAACGAGCGATAGACACCAAAAGCCAGGTCGGACAGCTCCTCCATGGCGCCGAGATATTCGGGATCCGGCTCTTGTGCGTCGGAAGGCAGCAAAGACGCTTCCAGCGTCGCGGCGATCAGCAGTTCGAGATTTCGGCGACCGAGTGCTGGATTGGAATATTTCGCTGCAATGACTTCGCCTTGCTCGGTCAGCCGGATCGAGCCGGCAACGGCGCCGGGGGGCAGGGCGGTGATGGCCTCATAGCTTGGGCCGCCGCCGCGGCCGACGGAACCGCCGCGGCCGTGAAACAGGCTGAGGCGGATCCCTTCACGTTCGAAGAGCTGAATGAAGGCCATCTCTGCCTTATAGAGCTCCCATCCCGAAGTCAGATAACCGCCATCCTTGTTGCTGTCGGAATAGCCGAGCATGATCTCCTGTTTGCCGCCAAGTGCGCCCAGATACGCCCGATAGGCTTCGATGGCCAAAACTGTCCGCATCACCTCATGCGACCTTCGAAGGTCCGAGATCGTCTCGAAAAGCGGTATGATGTTGACGGAGGCTGCTTCGGGCTCATCGGGCCGGAACAGTCCCACCTCCCGGAACAGAACCATGACCTCCAGAAGGTCGGAAAGGCTTCCGGCCTTCGAGATGATGTAATTCGGGATGCTGGCGCGGCCATAGCGCTTATGGGCTTCGGCGGCTTCACGCAGAACGGAAAGCTCCGACATCGTCTCGGCCGAATAGGTCTTAAGCGGTGTAACCAGCAGCTGGGACGACCGAAGTTCCTCGGTGAGCAAGCGGATCTTGTCGTTCTCGGCGAGCGCCTCGTAGCCTGTGCCGGGGCGCACCTTCTCGAAAAGCTCATGAACGACCCGCTCGTGAACCTCCGAATTCTGTCTCAAATCGAGGCTGACAAGGTGAAAGCCGAAGACTTCTATGGCGCGTTGGAGGCTGCGCAGTTTTCCAGCGGCGATCTTTTCTGCGCCATTGGTTATCAGGGATTTGCTGATCGTCGCCAGGTCTTCGGCGAATTCGGCGGGGCTCCCGTAGGAGGGGGCGGCGGCTACAGGCTCACGAACCAATTCCGTGCTGCCGAATTTGCGGGCCGTGGCCGCCAGGCGAGCGTAGATGCCTGAGATCGCCAGGCGATATGGCTCCTGCCGGCGCTGCTCCGATCTATCGGGAGAGTCAGTGGCGAGGCGCTGAAGGTCCCGCGAAACCTTTACATACCGATCATCCAAGGAAAGTTCGGCGCCAAGGCTGTGCAGCTCGCCGAGATAGAAAGAAAAAACCCTCTCGCTCTGCAGCCGGAGCGCCTCCTTCAGTGTCTCGCCATTGACATAAGGGTTGCCATCCCGGTCGCCGCCGATCCAGGAACCCATGCGCAGGAATGGCGGCAGCGCGTCCTGGCCAAACCTCCAGGGTGAGCCTCGAAGTTGATTTTCGAGATCCTCATAAACTTCCGGGATAACATGGAAAATCGTGCTGTCATAGTAGGACAGGCCGTTGAGGATTTCATCCACGACCTGCAATTTCCGTCCTCGCAAGCTGTTCGTTTGCCAAAGCGTGGTCGTCGCTCTTTCCAAATCTTCCTGATATCGATCCACTTCCTGCGCAGTCAGGCCGGCCTGGTCGAGCCGGCTCAAGCATCGTGCAAGCTCCTGCTCGATGTCGATAACGCTCTTGCGCCGAACCTCGGTCGGGTGCGCTGTAAATACAGGCGAGACCACAGCTTCAGAAAGCAGGTTGCGGACATCTTTCGCCTCTATTCCGGCGGCAGCCAGAACGGAAAGCGATCTGGCAATCGTCCCCGGCATGGCAGGTTCGCCATCGACGATGCTGAGGCGCTGCGCTCTGGCGTGATGAGCGTCTTCTGCGATGTTCACGAGCTGAGAGAACTGGCTGAACGCGCGGACCACGCGCTTCAGAGTGCGCGGAGGCATGCCGGCGCAGAAGGGAGCAAGATTGTCGTTCAAACGCGGGCTGGTCTTTCTGCGGCCTGTCACCGACAGACTGCGGACCTGTTCCACAATCTCGCGGACCTCTTTGCCGTCGCTGGCCTCAATAGCCTCACACAACAGTCGGCCGAGAAGCCGAACGTCTTTGACCAAGGCTCTGGCCGTCAGGCGTCTTCCCTGCATGCCTGCTTTCCTCAATTGAAGATGCAAATGCCTATTCCTTGTGCTAACGTTAGCATAGGCTGGCAGGATTTGGCTGAAGAGTCAAGAACGCGTGCAATCGGGCATGAGTGAACGGTCGAATGGGCGCGTATTACAGGCTGCTATTGCGACCGCATGGCTGCATCAACCGGCAATGCCTTTCTGGTAATGCGCGACTTCTTCCAGAAGCCATGCGCGAAACGCCGCGACAGGACGGAAATCCTTCCTGCTGAGCGGCGCCACCGCATAGTAGGCGCTGGGGCTTTTGACCTGATGCGGAAAGGCTTGAACAAGCTGGCCATTCGCAAGCTCGGAGTCGATGAGGAAAAGCGGCATCAACGCGAGCCCCAGCCCGGCGATGCAGGCTTGGGCGACGTTGCTGAACTGTTCGAACCGCATGGCCTGCGATGGAGTGCCGTTGACTTGGAGGCTCTCGAAGAAGTGGCTCCAGGCTCCCGGACGGGATGCCATCTGCAGCAGCGGAAGGCGAAGCAGATCTTCAGCCTTCAAGATGGGATGTGAACGGAGAAAAAACGGGGACGCCACCGGTGCTACCATCTCCTCCATCAGAAATGTGCTTTCCGCACCGGGCCAATCAGGCTGGCCGATATGAATAGCCATGTCGATGTCGTCCCGGTCGAAATCGAACACCCCGATGCGCGTTGCGAAGTTCAATGTGATCTCAGGATGTCTGGCGACAAACCGCGGAATACGCGGCATCAGCCAGCGGGTGCCAAATGTTGGCAAGATGGCAAGATTGAGTTGATCGTTATGCTGTTTGGTCATGGCCTGCAGTGAGGCGGAGCGGATTTCCGCCAGAGCGCCGGCAATAGCCCGCGCATAGTCTGTACCGGCCTCCGTGAGGATGACGCCACGGCTGCTGCGTTCGAACAGCAAAACGCCCAGTTGTTCCTCTAGCGCGGCGATCTGTCGGCTGATGGCTCCTTGCGTTAGGGAAAGCTCCTCGGCCGCGGCAGAAAAAGTGCTCAGCCGCGCGACGGAATCGAAAGCCGCGAGAGCTGAAGTCGAGGGAAGGAGTCTTCGCGAGAGGTTTGCCATAAGCTATTACTATAGCTCATAGGCCGATGAGTAAACCTCGCTTTCCCAGTTGCGGAAAAGCGGTTCTAATTCCCTCAAATCGAACTGCGAGAAACCTCAACGGGAGGATGACGATCTTGGCCTTTTCTTGGAATGACCCCTTTTTGCTCGATGACCAGCTGACCGAAGATGAGCGGATGATCCGCGAATCCGCCGCGGCTTTCGCAGAATCCGAACTCCTGCCGCGCGTTGAGGCAGCCTATCTCGAAGAAGCGACCGACCCGGAGCTGTTCAAGTTGATGGGGCAGACCGGCCTTCTCGGTGTCACGCTGCCGGAGGAGTACGGGGCCGCGAACGCATCCTACGTTGCCTATGGACTGATTGCTCGCGAGGTCGAGCGTATCGACTCCGGATATCGCTCGATGATGAGCGTGCAGTCCTCGCTGGTCATTTACCCGATCTTCGCTTACGGCTCCGACGAGCAGAAGAAGAAATATCTGCCAGGCCTCGTCTCGGGTGATCTGATCGGCTGCTTCGGCCTGACAGAGCCCGACGCCGGCTCCGATCCGGGCGGCATGAAGACCCGCGCCGAGAAAATCGCCGGCGGCTACCGATTGCGCGGCTCGAAGATGTGGATCTCGAACTCGCCGATTGCCGATGTCTTCGTCGTCTGGGCAAAGTCGGAGGCCCACAATAACGAAATACGCGGCTTCGTTCTCGAAAAGGGTATGAAGGGCCTTTCGGCCCCGAAGATCGGCGGCAAGCTTTCGCTGCGTGCCTCGATCACAGGTGAAATCGTGATGGACAGTGTTGAAGTGACCGAGGATGCGCTTTTGCCCGGCGTTTCCGGTCTCAAGGGACCCTTCGGCTGTCTCAACCGTGCCCGTTACGGCATCTCCTGGGGCGTCATGGGCGCGGCCGAGGACTGCTGGTTCCGCGCTCGTCAATACGGTCTGGACCGCAAGCAGTTCGGCAAACCGCTTGCAGGGATGCAGCTTTATCAAAAGAAGCTCGCCGACATGATGACCGAGATCACGCTCGGACTGCAGGGCTCGCTTCGCGTCGGCCGCCTGATGGATGAGCACAGGATGGCTCCGGAAATGGTCTCGATCGTCAAGCGCAACAACTGCGGAAAGGCGCTCGACATAGCGCGGCAAGCCCGGGATATGCACGGCGGTAACGGCATTCAGATCGAATATCATGTCATGCGTCACGCGCAGAACTTGGAGACGGTGAACACATACGAGGGCACCCACGACGTCCATGCCCTGATCCTTGGGCGTGCGCAGACGGGCCTCCAGGCGTTCTTCTAATTTTCCATCGCCTGTTCGGCGCAGATCGTCCTTCAACCTACGCATCACCGAGAGGCCGCATGCCTAAAGCGAATAAGATTTCTACCGTCGCCGTCATTGGCGCCGGCCAGATGGGGACCGGGATCGCGGAAGTTTTAGCGAAACATGGGTATGAGGCTTTGGTCTACGATCTCGATAAAAATCGAGTCCGTGCGAGCATCGAAGCAAGTGCCGGATATTTCAGACGTCAGGGCGAAACCGGCAAAATGCCGGGCGAGGCGGCTGAGCAGGCGATCTTACGCATAAAGGGAGCTTTTTCCCTTCCGGATTTGGCGAGCGCCGACTTGGTCGTCGAGGCTGTTAGCGAGAATGAAGGCATCAAGAGGAAGGTCTTTGCCGAGGTATGCACCGTCCTCAAGCCCGACGCGATCCTGGCGACGAACACATCGTCGCTCTCCATAACGCGGCTCGCCGCGTCAACCGACAGACCCAATCGTTTTATAGGGATACACTTCATGAATCCCGTACCGGTTATGAAGCTGGTCGAGCTGGTTCGCGGCATCGGAACGGATCAAGAGACCTTCGCTACAGCTAAGGCTTTTGCCGAGTCCATCGGCAAGACCGTCACTGTCTCCGAGGATTTTCCGGCTTTCATCGTAAACCGCGTTCTCATCCCCATGATCAACGAAGCGATCTACACCCTGTATGAGGGTGTCGGAAACGTGGAAGCCATAGACACCGGCATGAAGCTTGGCGCTAATCATCCGATGGGGCCGCTCGAATTGGCCGACTTCATCGGTTTGGACACATGCCTTTCCATCATGCAGGTCCTTCATGAGGGGCTGGCTGACAGCAAGTACCGCCCGTGCCCGCTGCTGGTCAAATATGTCGAAGCCGGCTGGCTCGGCCGTAAGGCGCAACGCGGGTTCTACGACTACAGGTACGTTCCGGCCCGGCCAACGCGCTGATCCCATCCTTTCCAATATCGAGATTTATCAGGCATTCATCATGACCGAAGAACACGCAGACGATAGTCGAGAGAGCATGGAATTCGACGTTGTGATCGTCGGAGCAGGCCCTGCCGGGCTTGCGGCGGCGATCCGGCTGAAGCAGGTCAATCCGGAATTGTCGGTCGTCGTGCTGGAGAAGGGGGCCGAGGTCGGCGCTCATATCCTGTCTGGCGCCGTCGTCGATCCCGTCGGCATCGACCGGCTGCTGCCCGGCTGGCGCGATGAGGCCGATCATCCCTTCAAAACGGAAGTCACATCAGATCACTTTCTGCTGCTCGGCCCGGCCGGCTCGATCCGCCTGCCGA
>NZ_NWSW01000048.1:0-33098 GCF_002531805.1 Rhizobium sp. M1
CATGAGTTGAAGCCTCCGGCAAACCCGGCGCGGTTCACATTATCGACCAGGCCAGTTCCCGCCTCGGCGAGCTTTTGGAGGTTGTCGAAGCCAAATCGATGTACGTCGCGGAGCGTCTTCGAGAGTACTACGAGCCGCCCCGCCGTGAGTAATATCCGACCGAATCCCTCATGGTTCACAGTCAACACCGGTGACGCCATCAGTCCGGACTGCTCCTCTATAGCAAGTGCTACGGCGGCATAGAAGATCTCAAGCCGCCACTGCACCTCTAGGTCAGGTCCCCCGATGAGAGGAATCGCCCTACGCTGCTGCCTCGTCACGATGAAATCACAGAGCAAATCGGTGTCCGATTTCTCTTGCCACAATTCAAAGGTGTCTTGAGCACGCATCAGACGCAAGAGGCACTTAATGAAAGGCGTGGCGAGAGCATCTTTCTCATCTAATCGAGCATTGTTGGGGACAGGGGTGACGTTTGACATCAGTTAAAATCCTCCTGAGTGTTGGATGCGGTTTGACTAAGGGCCACACCCGCTTCCGGTAACACCATCCCTTAAAATGGTGCGGCAGATGGGACCTGTGGCGACGCAACTTGGCCCGGACGAATGACATGGCCCCTCGAAACGGGGCGGCCGCAACAACAACGGCAAGCGGCGGGCAACGCTGGCGGGCTTGACGAAAAGCGCTTCACAAGCGAGATTCCCGTCGCGATAGTCCAGTGGCGGTAGGTTTCGCCGCGAACTCCACCCTCAACCAACCTATTCGCCGCCAGGTGTAAAACCGTGTCTCGGGCTTTCGAATTGAGGATCAGGCGGGGGGTGGAATCAGCTTTTCGAGGTCGACAAGGACAGTGAGAGTATCTTGAGAGGCCGTGTACTTGCCGATCCCCCCTTTTCCGTGCGAACTGATGCAGACCTGCCATGTATTTTCCCTTCAAGGTTCAAATCGACTTCGACCGGACGCCACACGTTCCACCAGGCGATTGCCCGCCGCGTAGTTCTGGGAGTTCAAGACTCATGCCAGTCTCCTCCGCTGAGGTTCGGAACACGGCATCTGTATTGTTTCCAGCTTCTTAGCTAGCCCATGAAGAATTGATCGAGGACAACGTTGTCGTGAACCGGACAAGACGCGGTGGGGATCGAAGAAATGGCATCCCGGTGCAGCGGCGGAAGCCTATTCTCCGGCCACGTCAGCAACAAATGACACCCGCCGAAGCCGCTCCGCTCTCAATTCGCGGATTGGGCGCAATGTCCGGCCGCTTGCCGAGGTGCAGCCGGTCGATCTTCTTTGCTTGGCGATCACAGCGCCTCCCAGTGATGGACTCCGAGACCCGCATGCATCACTGGCTGGAGCTCCCTTCCTCGACAGTTAGCGCCGTCATTTGGGGGAATGCCGCGGGCAAATGGAAAGCGGCATAGGCCCCCGCGACGCCGGCGACAGCTCAACAACGCTCTGAATTTCCACAGTGAACGGCTGTTAGACGTAGCCGGCAAAGGGGAAGCTCACGAAGATCAGATGGCCCTTCAGGGCCGGGTCCTGGTCCGATGCCCACCGGATCGACCGGCCGCAAGGTTTTAGGACCGTTTCAACAACCAGCCCCTGGGCGCCTCGGCGGCGTGTATCTTAAGTTGCCGGCGTGCGTCGGCCGCGTTCACTCTCTATCCGCACCAGAACACGGCACCCGGGGGATCATGCTGCCGGCACGACCTAGCTGGCCGGTACCGTCGGCGCCGGCAAGAGGATGACTGTGGCAGCGGCCGTCATGGAGCAGTGCTGCCTCGGTGTGACCGCTGAGGCGATACTCGCTGTTTCCGGTCATTGCTTAGCACAGGCCGGAAAAGCGTTTCTGGTACCTTAGCGAACGCTCGCGATTTTAGCAGGGACAACGGGACCTGGCGGCAAGCGGACCCCAAACAAGTGCGAAGCAAACCGAATCTTTGGCAACCTCAAAGAGGGTGGAGTCGATACCCTGGGGGTCAAGCGCCCGCGTCGTCGCGGAGCATTGGGCGCGAGGGGTTTGCGGATTCTCGATACGTGATTGGCACATCAGTCGGACCTCAGCCGATCTTCGTGCAAAAGGATCCTTTAAAAATGGGCCCCTTAACGCGTGCCTTGGCATGCTTGCTTGCTGACGAAGTTTAGGTTGAGAATTGAACACCGCTAGTTATTCGCAGGATTGCTCGGCAAACGAACGAGGCGGGGTGGCGTTCCAAGCATGAGCTGGGACAGATAGGGAATGTCGCGCACGCTCCAGCGAACTGCTAGTGCTACGGCAATGATCATCGTCCCGAGAATTCCCGCCGCGCCAGACCTCATTGTGGGAGCCCATTGTTCTCCGTATTGTATCAAATCCATGAGACGGAATACCGTAGCCTGCACCAGGTACAACACGAGCGTGCTCTGCCCCACTTCCACGGCGATAAAGCGAACCACCCGGTTCGAGCGTCCAATTTTCCAGGATTGAAGCAGAATCTCGATCATCACTGCAGAGGCCACTGTCGAGCCAAAAAACATCAGAAGGATATCTTTTGCCGACTGCAGATCCTGGATTAAGGCGAGATTGTTGTAGACATAGGTGTCCTCGCGCCACGCCATGAAGCACAAGCTAGCCGCGATAGAGGCGGACATCATCAGGAGTGGCTTATGATGCCGCATTATGCTCGTCCACCAATCTCTCGACTGCGCAAATGAAAATCCCATGCAGAAAAAGGGATAGGTGTACTTTATGAGAGGGAATATAGAAAACGTCACGGGGGCAACTGCGACCAGTATGGATGAGACAAGCAAAGAGCGTGCCGACCCGGAGTTGAAGATCGAAATAAGTTTGACCAAAAGAAAAGAAGCAAACGCAGCCCAGATGAACCAGTATGTGCCGACGAAATCGTGCATGAATTGCAACAGGTTGCCAGGTGCGTCCGGCGGCCGGGGAAACATGAGCAATTTGACTGCCTCCAAAAGGGTGCACCAGAACAGCGTCGGCACCAGGAGCTGCAGCGCGCGATCACCGATGGCTTGCCTGAACGATTTGCCTAGTAGCCCTGATCTAGAGAGATATCCGCTTATCGCCATAAAGAGAGGCATGTGAAACATGTAGATCGATTTGAAGCATGCCGAATCCCAGAAGCCATCACCCTCGTAAAAGATATATTGTATCAGGTGACCGAAAATCACCAAGACAATGAGTATTCCTTTGGCGAAGTCTAAAGCTAGATCGCGATCGTCGGCCTCTGGCGCCTCAGGCACTGTCTTTCCACCTACAATTCTTGCTCGCATTCTCAACATCTCACGATGCCTACGGGAGCCTTTGAAAGCGGCATTTTCCAACCTCTCGTTCATCATGCAGGCTAATCCAGCTTCCGATCAGCGCTCCGACTTCGGCATGCTGAACGACGGCCAACGGTCATACAATTTGCCTGGGTTCCAAGTTCACAGGGCGACCGTGGCGACTTAGGCCCAGTAGCCGTTTTCGGCGTGTCCATTGGCTGTTTTTCGCCGCAACGTACGCCCCGCCTAAACTCGCTGCCGCGCAACTGCTTGGGCTGCCACGTCGTCGAAATCTTCTAACGGACATTTGCGCGTATGCAAGTAGCGCTGCTTGACTCTGCACTCGGCTATTGTTGCGATTGCATATGATTCTCCATGCCAAACTTGCGCGACACCGTATCAAAAGAACATATTGCCGATTCAATGGCTCCTAGCCGCTGTGGGTATCGTCTATCACCTACCGGCGCTTGGGTGTGGATCGGCACCCCAGCGCAACCCCCCAGACGCTGGAGATTTGCTCCATTAGATCCGCCGCCCAACGTGTCCTATATGGCAGCCTCACCATTGTAAAATTCATGCTCCTAATGACACGCATCTGCGGTATGGATGAGTATCGCGGACCCTTGACAACCTTGAGCGGAAGGTCGGTGAGTATCGCGATACACGAGGCTTTGGCCGCGATCGCCGCCGTTTTGGATCGCCGCCAATGATAGCTGGACGTTGGGCTGCCATTGTCGATCCGTATGCGACGTTTGTCGATACGTCAGAGACGACCGTGGTCCCAATCCGTAGGAAGATCGCAGTAAGCGTCAAGATATGCGGGATGCAACGGCCAGTGTCTGGGGATGCGCTCCCCTGTCAAGGTCGAGACCCCCTCCTCGATCAGTGGCTTTCCCTTTTTGGGATACCTCTCCTTCGGTGGCGAAAGAATGAAACCGGGCTGGATATGTCGCTGGTCATTTCGCGCGATTCAAATTGGCGCAGACTTTGCGGCTCGCTTGACGCGACGATCCCCCTGAGCTGAAGAAGGCCGGCCGCAATAGCGCCGAGCATTGGCGCACATATATAAAGCCAGAGTTGAGAGAGTGCCGCCCCTCCTGCGAAAAGTGCTGGGCCGATCGATCGTGCTGGATTCACAGAAGAACCCGAAACGGTGATACCGCCAAGGTGGATCGCAACTAAGGCAAGTCCAATCGCCAATCGTGCAACAGCGCCGCGTCCAGCCGTGCATTTGAGGAATACAGTTACGAACAGGAACGTGGCGATAA
The DNA here is from genome assembly GCF_002531805.1 of Rhizobium sp. M1. NCBI lineage: Bacteria > Pseudomonadati > Pseudomonadota > Alphaproteobacteria > Hyphomicrobiales > Rhizobiaceae > Rhizobium > Rhizobium sp. M1. The sequence goes on from NZ_NWSW01000048.1 coordinate 4,530, forward strand.
ACTCGAATAGGAACGCAGCTCTCCATCCGTAGACTACCCAGCCGGTTTGGGCGAAACCTTCTAGGGTGATATCGTAACCGCCGACCTTGTTCATAGCGATAAGGTAGAGCGTGCCTGCCGCCGCGATAGCTCCTGCACATTGGGCGGAGACATACGCGAGAAAGTCCCACACTCTCAATCGGCGCGACACGAGGAAACCCAGGCTGACCGCCGGATTGAGATGCGCGCCCGAGACTGGGCCAATCGTGTAGGCCATTGCAACCACGGTCGTCCCGAAGGCTAAAGCGACACCCAACAGGCCCACCTCTTGACGCATATAAAGCAATGTGCCGCAGCCGAGGAAGACAAGTGTGAAGGTCCCGAAGAATTCGCAAACATACTTTTTCATTTTTCACTCCATTGATTTGACCCCACGTACTTTTCGGTGTCATCCTCGTGCCGCCAAGCGTTCCGCATGCACCGAACCAATCATCGTGTCAGGTCCCGAAAACCTCCGTAGTTGACTTCAATTGCGTCCTTGTCCGACGAGATCGGCATCAGAGCCTATGGTCAACCAGCGTCACCGATCACCAGCAAACGTCGTACCAAATGAAATATGTTGCGCATCACAGCGATCGCTCTGATGACGTTCGGTCTTAGGTTCGAAAGTGCCGTGAACAGGATAGGCAGGCGAACCGTACCGAGACGTATGGACCCGAGCTGGGCTACGAACAAATCGCCAAGCAGCCCATCCTCAAATTATCGAAACAACGACCCTCTTCATGGCTCCAAGCGGAAGGTGGTGCAAAGCAGGAACCAGGACAAGGGTTGATAAGACCGCCAGGGACGTTCACGAGAAGTCGAGTAACGCCCCTTAGCCACGAACAGGCACATGATCCTTGGCGCGATTTGAAGTCCGCGTGAATTCCCTTGTCCCCAGCGCAACCGTCGACATTTTTCGCAAATGTCGGGCATTCGCCACTTTTGTCAGATTTGTCGTGACTGGAACGTTTTGTTCGCCGGTCTCTCCGCCAAATACACATCAACCTGCCCTCAACCCGCCCATCGATAAACGAAAATCATCTTCTTGGCGCGTCGGAGCAGTTGGCATGGTGTTTGCTGATCCCTGGTTACAAGCGGCAGAAAGCAGTCTGCATGATGCCGGTTCATGAAACGAACGGAACGGAGGCCACCTGACCGTTCGTCATCGGATCCGCGTTCTACCAAAGCGGCCATGCATAGTCCGCCGGCGGAAGGGGTCAATCCCGATGTCACAGCTTGCAACCAACTCAAAGAGAAGGAAAATGCAATGACCAAGATTTCCGAAAGATCCTTTGAAACGATCGAAAACCCGGGGTCATCGCCGCTCAAGGTGCCAGATCAGTTCGGCGCATCCGTTGAAAAGGGGAACAAGCAGGTGACAGAGGCTCTTTTGAAATTTGCGTCCGGCGCTGAAGCGACACAGAAAATGCTGCCTCCGATCCTCGAAACGACAAGTCTATTCGGCAACGAATTGTGGTGGAAGACGATCGCTGCACTGCAAGCCGACGCCGAGGCCGGCTTCTCACATTTGCAAGCTTTGCTGGGCGCGAATTCGCCGTCGCAGATCCTCGAACAGCAGTCGACCTTTTTCCGCAAGCGCGTTGAGACAAGTTTGCAGCACGCCAAGGAAGTCCGGGAGCTCTCAAGCAGGGCGGTGGAGGAAATCTCAAAGCCGGTCAAGGATGCTTTTGACAAGGTCCTGACGAACCCCAAAGCGACGTAAAGTTGACTCGGCACTAAGATCAGGGCTGGACGAATCATGATCGGAGCCGCTTTCGAGGAGACAACATTATGCGGCCGACTGATGTTTCATCTGTTCGCGGCGCTGGCGAATTCCGGCGTGATCTGGTCAGAGAGCGGACCCGTGCCGGCCCGGAGGAACGTGGTAGGCGCGGCGGCGGCCGCCGCAGATAAGCTTGCCAGGGCCTCATCTGGTGGCTGGCCACAAAGTGCGCGAGGCCATCGCACCTTACGAGGCTCTTAGATGGTTACATGTGGGGGATAGTAAAATGATTGTAGCTGTTCCAAATAGCGGGGCGTCACGGATTAACCAATCCGGTGTAGAAGCATTACGAGAATTTCCTAACTTTCCGATAGGCGGGATCTTGTTCAAGGATATAGCGCCTATGCTGGCTGGTAGAGGTGCATTGGGCGAAGTCGTTTCTACCGTCGCAAGCCAAGTGTCGGGAACAGAAATCGATGCCATTTTGGCGGTTGATGCGCGTGGTTTCATCTTGGGCGCCTCATTGGCTGATAGGCTCGGTTGCGGTTTCATCATGGTAAGGAAACCCGGTAAACTGCCGGGGGACGTCCTCTCATTTGAATACAGCTGTGAATACTGCTCCGGAACCCTGGAGGTAACTGCCGGCCTCATCGGTGACGGCCTGCGATGCCTGATTGCTGATGACCTTCTAGCGACGGGTGGCACTGCTCGGGCGACTGGGAATTTTGTCAAGTCCCAAGGCGGAGAGATCGCCGGATACGCATTCATACTCGAAATCGAAGTTTTGAAAGGCAGGCGTCAATTGGACGACGCACCAGTGATCAGTGCGATGACGTGCTAGCGCAGCAACATAGACGTAAGGAGGCAAGCGCATGAATACCCCTGATTGGCTTTCGACACCGCAGGACGTGCATGTAGCCAGTCAGACGCTACAGGCCCTCGTCACAAGTGAACTTTCGAAACGAGTCGTCTCGGAAAACGAAATTAAAACGATCTATCTGTTTCTAACCCGCAAGTGCAATTTGGGATGCCACCACTGTTATATCGCAGGCGTCGGGCCCAAGGCCAAGGGCATTGATTTCAACCTGGAGGCGATCCAAGGACTGATCGAGCAAGCACTACCCAATGGGCTGCGCAAGGTTAAGGTTTCCGGGGGTGAACCGATGGTTCACAAGGAATTCATGGCAGTCATGGAATATCTCGCATCCTGTGGGCTGAAGGAGCTGGTTTTCGAGACGAATGGAACCCTCTTTGACGAGTTCACGATCGAGCAGCTAAGTAGGCTCCCCAATTTGACGGTCTTCATCAGCCTCGACCATTTCGACCCAGAGGCGCACGACGCTTTCAGAGCAAAATCGGGTGCGTTCGCCAAGACTGCGATTGTCCTGCAGCGGCTTGGAAAAACTGACATCTCTACGGTGGTAACGACGACTGCCTATCGCAACAACTATGACAAGGTGATTTCGATTATAGATTTGGTGCTCGGCTGGGGCATCAAGAAGCATCGGACGCTGCTCAACATACATCCGATGGGCAACGCGCGCAGCCATGAGGACAATGCGATAAGCTTGGAGGAATGCAAGCTACTGATAGGCGATCTTTTGAAATCTCCCCATTTTGAGAGTGGCGCTGCATACATGACTCTGCCGCCGGCTCTGATGCCTCTCAAGTATCTGAACGGCGTGCATACTTGCGGTTGGGGCGACAACGTACTGGGCATACTGTCGAACGGACAAGTTTCGATGTGCAGTGCCTCCTACGATGATCCGGAAATGATCGCCGGCAATGCCTTCGAAATGCCCTTGATGGAAATCTGGCGCAACAGCCCGTTCTTCCATGAGCTACGCGAGGTGGTGAGTGGCGAGGTTAAGGGCGTCTGCGGCAACTGCGTGTTTTATCCAGTCTGTCGCGGCGTCTGCAAGATGAGTAGCTGGTCGCACTATGGTGAAAAGGACGCGCCCTATCCGCTGTGCCAGGAACTTTACAATAACGGAGGTTTTCCGGAGTACGCCCTGGTGGACCCGACGAAAGATTCCACCTACCGCCGCGGAGTTATAGCGAAAGAGCGTCGGCCCGCCGCCGAAGCTCCTGTCTATAACTTCTCGGAGGAAATCGCGGCTGCTGCGCAACACACTCACTAACGCAGGAGGCGCGACGTAATAATTGCTGTGTCGACGACGTAATTTAACCAGGTCAACAAAAATAACGTGGAGGATTGAGGATGAGCAGAGCTTTCCGAGGTGCAGCGGGTGTGGCGCACACACTTGCGAACAACGCGATACGATCCGGCAACAAAGCAGCCGCCCAGCAAGCCCAGGTGATTTCTCGTCTCGCGGAAGGACTCGCCCGGCTGCAGGCGGGTTTGGATGACCAAGCTCAGCAATTGACGGCTGGCCTTGTAAAATTAGAGCAATCGCTAAAGGTGTCACGCAGATCGCAACGGTCGAAATCCGGCTCACTCGCTGCTAACGGCGAACTACAAGACTACTACGTTGATATAACCGCCTCGAAGAAATTTGGCAAAGCCAATTGGCCGCGCGCCGCCGATTCAGGTCTTGTAGGACGCCGCATTGGGCGAGGACCGGTTAGGATGACTGGTTCCGACACACAATCGGCAAAGGCGGTTACCGCCGCATTCGCCAAACTTCTCTCGGCTCAGGCACAATTGCTGCAGATACGCAGTGAAGTGGAAGACCTCAAGAAGGTTCAGAGGTAGCGGCAATGGCTAGTTCCCGACTGTTTGGCTACGCCGTTGACGAAGAGGATGGCAAGCTGGTAATCGTGATTGACGGATTGCTTGCCGAAAGTTGCATCCGGCAAATTCGGGACAGCGCCCAGACGGGCCGCGGTGGTGAACTCTTGTCGCGATTGCTGCCGGTAAGTTCGGTTTACAAGCTTATGTCTGGACAAGAGGAACGCGCTGAAGAAACGCTCAGCCTTGAACAGTTGCTTGGACAAAACGTCGACCAGAGTTTCGCTTCCTTCGAACAACAGTTCGCCGACCTAAGGCAGACACTAGCCGAATTCGGCAGCCCGGAAAGTTCGAAATAAATCACGCAGCCGTATCAGGAGTCTCCGCGATGCTTCGGTTGTCACCAGAAGACTCTATTTTGCTGATCACCTGCCGGGCCTACCTACGACCCGAGGATGAAGAGCGTTTGGTCCGTCTCTGCAAGGAGCCTGTCAACTGGCCCTATGTGGTATGGCGCGCCGAGCATAATCGGACGGTGCCGCTGCTTGAGAATCACTTGCGCCGCCTCGATTTGTTGACACTATTGCCTACTGAGGCGGCGCATTACGTTCAGTGCTGGACTGTCATGTCAAAGGTCAGGTCCGCACTCGAATTTCGCAATCTGCCAGAAATCATGGATGCGCTGGATCGGGCCGGCATCGCCTGGTTCCTGGTGAAGGGACCAGATCTCGCGCTTCTCCACTATCCCGATCCACTCCTACGGCCGATGACCGATCTCGACATCATGGTCAAGCCCGCTGACGCGCAGCGCGTGCAGCGGCTCATGTTCGATCTCGGCTACCGGCACGGTATTTTCGACCCTTCAAATGGCAACTGGCATCCGGAACGAAAGGAACTCGATGACGAAACCTTCCGCGAAAGTTATTCCTTGCCGGTGTTTGTAAGGATAGAATCCGTTGAATCTCCGTTCCCTGGTCCCGCGGTGCCACGCCAGCTGCGCTACCGCCACGTAAAGGGATACATCGATTCCGCGAAGAAGCTGCACATGCCCATCTTCATTGATATGCATGTAAATCTCTCCGTCGGCATCGATGTCGAAGACATATGGTCAGGCGTGCGTCTTGCAAACGGTCTAGGCCGCATATTGCAGGTCCAATCCGCGACTGGCGCCGTCTGGTTCCTTTCGGCCAGGCTTTATCACGAGGCCTTCCTTTATAATTCGCTTCGACTATTGATGTTCGGCGATCTTCATGCGGTTCTACACAAAGAAATGGCGAATATTAGCTGGGCGGAGGTCGCTGCGATAGGTTACAAATACGAGATGAGGCCGGCGTTATATTTCGTCCTGACGCAGATGAAGCGCATCTGTGGGATAGACATACCGTCCGAGTTCCTAGAGCTCATTCGACCCGATCAAACCGAGGTACCACTTCAACATGATTGGGGCGACGTGTTGCCCAAACTGCTGTCTATTCCCACTGTTAACGATCTTGAGCTGGCGTAAATATGGCGCCCGAGTCACCATATCGTACAGATCCTGCGGCGAACGACCTTCGTATCGCAGCAACCGAAACCTCTGCAAAGTTTGCGTCAACAGTCCATCGGGCCCTCACGCGGTCAGGAATAACGATCCTAAACACGCAGGTGTTCAGCAATGGCCAGATGGCTGTCACTCCGCGCGACGGCGGGCTTGGCGGAAATGTGGTGGTCGTGCAAACATTTCCTGACAGCGTTCATGATCGTCTTTTCGAGTTGTTCCTAGCGCTTGGTGCCGTGCGGGCGCGGGGTCCCCGCACGATTACCGCTGTTCTTCCCTACCTCCCATATTCGCGTTCGGATCGCCCTGCCTTCGACGGCGGACCTGTACCGGTGCGAATCCTTGCGGGGATTATCGAAACTCTCGGTATAGATCGGCTGATAACTTTCGAACTCCATGTTCCTCAGCTGTGCGCCGCATTTGCCTGTCCTGTCGTCAATCTTCAGTTCGCTCCCGCCCTAGTTCGCCATCTCGGTTCTGCGGCCGTCGATGGCGACATGGTCGTTTCACCGGATTTCGGCGGAGCGAAGCGAGCTGAGCACTTGGCGGCCCTGCTCGGCTGCCCATTCGCTGTCATGCGCAAGCACCGCAGAGACGATGATGACTTTCGGGAGAGCGTCGAGATTCTGGGGGACGTTGCTGGCCGGACGATCATCCTGATTGACGACGAAATCAACAGTGGTCAGACGGCTTTTTCAGCCGCCGCACATCTCAAAGCGGCAGGCGCTCGCAAGATAACCCTTGCCGCAGCCCATGCCATATTCACGCCGTCGCTGAACGAAAACTGGGGACGGTCTCAGATCGACCGCATCGTTGTGACCGACAGCGTCGGACGTACCGACAATTTCCCCGACAGTGTCGAAGTAGTCTCGATCGGCAACGAAATTGCAGGCGCGCTGCAGGCACGCTGAGAAGCATTACCTGAAATCTAGCATCACGCGATTAACACGTGGATCGAGCGCCTGCTCGAATGCCTCTTGGGCGTTTGACGAGGGCCAAAGATTGACCTGCAGCACGTCGAAGCGTGCGGCGTGTTCAACGATGGTTCGGATGGCATTTCTCACGTCGTCCGCGCTTTGGGCTATGGTGCCGATCAGTTCAATTTCCCGGTAATGCAGAAAGTTAGCGCCTACCGATAACAAATCGGACGTCGGAATCGATTGGTAGAGTACAATCCTGGCACCGCGTGACGCCGCAGCTATGGCCCCCTGAATGCCTCTGACACCGAAGCGCGTGCAAAAGATGCAGTCGAAGCCCCAGCCATCCGTTAATTTCTCGACGAGTTTCGGATCAGACAGAGAATGAACTGACCCCGTTGCATGGGCGCCGGTCGACATCACAGGCCCATGCGTTGCCACGTCGTCATCGAAAAGGTAAACGTCGCATCCTTTGGTTGTCAGAAGTATCGAATGGAGAAGGCCCATCGTGCCTCCGCCGATGACGGCCACAGTGTCTCCAGCCTTTGCACGCGCCCTATTTATGCCGCGTGCCACGCAGGCGACAGGTTCAACTAACGCGGCACGCTCGGGAGCCAAAAAGGAAGGCACGGAAAAAACCTGATAGGCGGGTACGCCCACAAAATTGGCCAATCCCCCCGGCCCCTGCGGCACCCCTCCTCTCGCTTTAGGATTTAAATATGCACAGTGGTTGTCCAGTCCGAGGCGGCAGGCACGACATTGGCCGCATCTGCGCATTAAAAGCACCGCAACGCGGTCTCCTACGCGCAGGCCATCCGGTACATCGTCCGGCAGAGACACGATCGTGCCTGACAACTCGTGCCCGCCCCAATAGGGGTAAGTCGGCTTGGCGCCCCGATAAACGCGTTGCTCCGGTGTGCAGAGTCCACACAACTCTATCCGCACACCGACTTCGGACGATACGGCGAGTGGAACCGACAATGTCCATTCTTCAACCTTGCGGGGGCAAGTAATTACGAGTCCACGAACCTCCATACGAGACCTCTCGCTCCCCGACACACCGACTATCCTAATATGTACACTTACTTGCATCCAGAATCTAGCCAACAACCACAGGCGGCAGTCAGAAAGCTGATGAAATCACGTGCCTTGCTGGCGGGCTTGCTTATGTCCTGGGTCTTGACAAGCTTCTCGGAGATATCGTCGGCGCAAACGGCAAAGGACGTTTCAAGCGGCAGAAGTGTTCCCTTGCGCAAGGAGCGACGAAACTATTGAAGGTAGAGTGGAGCGCTTGGGCCGCGTCAATGCCACCAGCCTCAAACACGAGCCGCGGTTTACCAGCCCGTTCTTCGATGCATCCTCATCTCTGCGAAGATGCCATGTCGCCTTCCCTCATCTGCCCGCGCGAACCCTCCTAAGAGCCTATCGCCACATCGTCCAAAGCTTCATCCTTCGTGGCGCACCGGTTCGAACCGAACAGACCAACAATCCGAGTCGCACCGAGAAGGATGACGGCAACTAGATCGGTAGTTGGGCGGCCGCAACATCAGAAAGGTCTCAGCGTTTGCTGGACGCGTGCCTGCGATGGCGGTGGTGGCAACGATCTTCTCTGGCTGCCCCAAGCGCGGGAGAGGCCATTCGACGCTAGCAAGAGTTCGCTCGAACCTGATATCCGTTACCGCAACGACTTCGCTGAGACCACCTCCCAGGCACCATTCTACGATGCCGGCGAACAAGGTCAGCGTTGCCTCGTGAACGGAACCATCTCCCCTCCCCTCCCCTCCACTCTTCGAGGTGTCGACGCAAAAGCGAGAACTCTAGACCATCAGGGGATTGGCGTTCAGGCGACCCTTCGGGAGCAGAGACGGAAATACGTCTACCAGCATGGTCGGTCCCATCGCAGACAAATCGCGTGCACATCCTGCAAGTGGTCCAGCCGCGGTGACATCCAGGATGGCAGTCGGGGCGAGAGCGTCAACCCCATCTGCCTCGCACTCGTCGACTACTTCTACATCCCAAGTGCGAGTGGAAAAGATCCTCGCACGTAGCCTATGATCGTCCTGAAGCAGCTACGCTTCGTAGTAAATTTTTGGTGTCGAGATCGCGAATACCTGCATGAATTTCTCCGCCGCCGTTAGGCGCCGGGAACTCTGCACGAATTGGAATCGGGCGTCCGTTGTCGAATGCTTACGGTTTTGTGCGAGTGAGTCGCGGCAAGGGGATCACCGACTTTGCCGAGGTCTTCTGCTTTTCGTCTAAATCGCCGGGGCACATTTGTAGGATTCACAATAAAACACACCATGACCAATCGGTACCGCGGTCTTGCTAAGCTGCAGGATATAAACGGAAAAATCCATTTACTCTACGTTCCGGGTTTATCCACGTTAGCCTTTCGTTAACCTAAAACCCCTTGCTCAAAATGCAGAATCGGCTCTAATAGCTAGTGGCGGAACTTTAGCGGTTTCGCGAAAAGTTCCGCCACTTGCAGGAAATGGATTTTGAGATGGCGAAAACCGCAGCAAAAACAGCGCCGGTCGTCGAAGGGTTGACCGCATTGATGGAGCGTCATGCTGACGCTCTCTCCAGCCAACTTCAAGCACATCATCTCAAGGTCTTCCCGCCGACGTCCGAAAAGGGCATTCGATCCTTTGCACCGTCAGAAGCCTCAAAATTGCTTGGCATCGGTGAGTCTTATCTTAGACAAACTGCTTCGGAAATGCCTGAACTGCACGTTAGTATGAGCCCTGGCGGTCGACGCACGTTCACGATCGAAGATATTCATTCAATCCGTAAGCACCTGGACCTGATTGGCCGCGGGAACCGGCGCTACCTGCCCCATCGTCGCACGGGGGAGCAGCTTCAAGTCGTCTCGGTGATGAATTTCAAAGGCGGCTCGGGCAAGACGACGACAGCCGCGCATCTGGCACAGTACCTGGCAATGCGTGGCTACCGGATTCTCGCGATTGATCTTGATCCCCAAGCAAGCCTTTCCGCACTCTTCGGCAGTCAGCCAGAAACTGACGTTGGTCCGAACGAAACACTCTATGGCGCCATCCGGTATGATGACGAGCAGGTCCCAATCGAGCAGGTTGTCCGAGGAACGTACATCCCGGATCTTCATCTAATTCCTGGCAATCTTGAACTGATGGAGTTTGAGCACGATACCCCGCGCGCGCTTATGAACCGGAAGGAAGGTGACACGCTTTTTTACGGTCGGATCAGTCAGGTCATCGAAGACATCGCGGACAACTACGATGTCGTCGTTATCGATTGCCCTCCCCAACTTGGCTATCTCACGCTTTCAGCTCTGACCGCCGCAACCTCGATCCTCGTCACCGTCCATCCCCAGATGTTGGATGTAATGTCGATGAACCAGTTTCTGGCGATGACCTCGAATCTCCTTCGGGAAATCGAGAACGCAGGCGCCCAGTTCAAGTTCAATTGGATGCGCTACCTCGTCACTCGTTTTGAACCGAGCGATGGCCCGCAGAACCAGATGGTGGGCTATCTGCGTTCGATCTTTGGCGAAAATGTCCTCAATTTTCCGATGCTCAAGACGACCGCCGTTTCGGACGCTGGCCTGACGAATCAAACCCTCTTTGAGGTTGAGCGCGGACAGTTCACGCGCTCGACCTATGATCGGGCCTTAGAGGCGATGAACGCCGTCAACGACGAGATCGAAACTCTAATCAAAAAAGCATGGGGTAGAACCACATGAGTCGGAAGCACCTCCTTGACGTCACCACGGACGCGCCCGACAGCTCATCAGCTGCTGAACACAGAGCGGCAAAGACTCGCTCCATGCCGCTTCTCGGCGTGACCAGAAAAGAACGAGATCCAGCGACGAAGCTGACTGCAAACATCGGTAACGCGTTGCGCGAGCAAAATGATCGTCTTGGTCGTGCCGAGGAGATCGAGCGGCGTCTCGCCGAAGGTCAGGCCGTGGTTGAACTGAACGCGTCGTCAATCGAGCCGTCCTTCGTTCAGGATCGCATGCAAGGTGATATCGAAGGACTTCTTGCATCCATCCGCGAGCAAGGACAGCAGGTCCCAATCCTTGTGAGACCTCATCCCGTTAAACCCGCGCACTACCAAGTTGCCTTTGGACATCGCCGGCTGCGCGCCGTTTCGGAGCTAGGACTGCCGGTCAAGGCGGTTGTTCGAGACTTGACGGACGAGCAGTTGGTTGTCGCACAGGGTCAGGAAAACAATGAGCGCGAAGACCTCACCTTCATCGAAAAGGCACGTTTCGCACACAAGCTAAACAAGCAGTTTCCACGAGAAATCGTCATCGCGGCTATGTCAATCGATAAAAGCAACTTGTCGAAGATGCTCCTGCTTGTTGACGCCCTCCCCTCTGAATTGATCGATGCCATCGGCGCCGCTCCAGGCGTTGGACGCCCAAGTTGGCAGCAATTGGCAGAGCTGGTTGAGAAAGCATCGCCTCCGGCAGGCGCTGCGAAATATGCTGCCTCGGAGGAGGTGCAGGCGCTGCCGTCGTCGGAACGGTTCAAGGCAGTGATCGACCATCTGAAACCGCGTCGGACTGCGCGCGGGTTGCCAGACGTCCTGTCGACCCCCGATGGCGACAGGCTTGCGCAGGTCACGCAGAGCAAGAGCAAGCTAGAAATTACCATTGACAGGAAAGCCACGCCGGATTTCGCGGCTTTCGTACTCGAGCATTTGCCGGCGCTTTACCAGGAGCATCGCGCAAAGCATCAACGGAAACAGGGAGTGTAACCCGCAAAAGAAAAGAGCTCCCTCAACGTCGCCGTCGTGGAAGCCCTTCTGTCTCTGTAGCAAGAACAGAATCGCATTTCCTCGAATCCTCGTCAAGAGTCTTTGGCGCCGTTTTGGTGAGCGAATTTCCTTTGCCTGCTGAAAGGTGAGAGACAATGCAGTCGGGGAATGTAGCGACGCCGTTCGGGCGGCGGCCAATGACGCTTGCGCTCGTGCGGCGCCAGGCGGCAATGGAAATCAAGCATGGAAAAGCTGCCGATAAGTGGAAAGTGTTGAGAGACGCTTCCGCCGCGATGGAACTGCTCAAGATCCAGTCGAACAGTCTGGCTGTTCTTGACGCACTTTTGAGTTTTTATCCTGACAATGAGTTGCGTCAGGATGCACAATTGATTGTCTTCCCCTCGAATGCCCAACTGGCGCTTCGGGCGCATGCAATGGCGGGCGCAACGTTGCGGCGGCATATTGCCATTCTGGTGGAGTCGGGGTTGATCGCCCGTAAGGATAGCGCCAATGGCAAGCGCTTCGCCCGCAAGGGCGACGATGGCCAGATCGAGAATGCTTTTGGCTTCGACCTGTCGCCCCTCCTGGCGCGATCGGAAGAGTTGGCGATGTTGGCGCAAAGAGTGGCGGCCGAGAGAGCCTCGCTCAGGAAAGCCAAAGAGAGCCTTACAATTTGCCGGCGGGATGTTCGCAAACTTATTACTGCTGCAATGGTCGAGGGCGCCGACGGCGATTGGAAGACGACCGAGGACATCTACATTGCGCTCGCGAGCAGAATTCCGCGCGTTCCGACCCTTGAAGGGGTCACTAGCGTTCTCAATGAAATGGAGATGCTCCGTGAGGAAGTGCTTAATCGTTTGGAAAACCTCGAGAATGCTGAAAAAATTAGCACCAATGCTGCTCATATCGAGCAGCACATACAGAATTCAAAACCCGAATCCGTAAATGAATCTGAACCACGCTCCGAAAAGGAGCAGGGGGCAAAGGCGAGCTTGAGCCATCAGCCGAAGAATGAATCGCAAAGGGCGTTCCCCTTGGGATTGGTGCTCAAGGCGTGCCCGATGATCAGCGACTATGCACCGCGCGGCGTGGGGAGCTGGCGAGATCTGATGTCTGCCGCTGTGGTGGTTCGATCTATGCTGGGGGTAAGCCCTTCCGCCTACCAGGATGCCTGCGAGGCGCTAGGACCGGAGAATGCTGCGGTGGCAATTGCGTGCATCCTGGAAAGGGCTAACTTCATCAACTCTCCTGGAGGCTATCTGCGGGATCTAACGCGCCGAAGTGAGCGCGGTGAATTCTCGCTTGGCCCGATGATAATGGCGTTGTTGAAGGCCAACGGGCAAGGCGGTTTGAGGGCTGGGTAAGTGCGGCTGATCGTTATTCCTGCCGTTGAGGATTTCGGTTGTGGTCAGCTGACCACCAAGCTAACCCCTTGGAAAACACCAACTTTCAAAGGCGGCTTGTCGCAGGCATTGTGCCGGTTACCGTCTGGCTCCCGAGCCAAATGACGCCTCTTAGGGGAACAGTAGACCGTGATCTCAATACGAACGCGCCCAAGGTCGCGCACGAACAAGACCAGGAGCGAAGTCTTCGCACGAAATGGCAGCCGCCTTTCATCAATTCATTGGCACCGGCGCGGCAAATCGCAAGGCGGCCGGCTGTGCCGGCTAATCGCGAGTGGGCGATGGCGCCGCATGGATAGGACGCAATAGGAACAAGTACCTGCTGCCATCCGCAGCGCCGGAATCTACGGGGCTGATTCGCGGCGGCACTTCCACAACACTGGGAGAATTCATCAACCGCTATCTTGGGCGAGGTGACGCAATGAGCCACTCGACCCTATGGTCTTTTGACCAGGCAAGAATGGCATTCGAGGTGAGTTTGGTGCCGTTGTCGGAGAGATCATTGCGAGTTTCGAGCGAGGCGACGACCGGAGATCGAGGTGTCCGGGGATCGCCGCGAGGCATTCTCGCGTCGCGTCATCGACGATGTTGAGCACGCGAAACCCCCTTCCGTAAGCGAACTTGCAGGCACGCGCGCACCGATCCTGGCCAACGCGAAGGCTCTGCCCGCTGGTCGCTGGATTTTGTTCGTGACCAAAAGCAAATGATCCAGTGGAACATTTCTCCACCGAACGACTGAGGCATATACCTATCTCGCAAGGCCCAGCCATCGGCACAGTATTTGAGTCCGTTGAAGAAGGTGATGGGTCCAGGCGGCTTGGAGGAGGCATAGCCGTTCCAGCCGCCGAGTTTGGCGATGATCCAAGCGGCCCAGGCGAGCGAAGCTTTGGGATGGGGATTGGATTGCAGCTTGGTCTTGCCCTTGAAGCGGCTTTCGAGGGCGGCGAGCGTGTTGATCTCGTGGGGACTGACTGCCAGGCTTGCCGGGTGAGGATCGCCGCCACTGCGGTCCTGCACGAGTTGGAGGACGATTGCCGCGGCCTTGGCGGCGATGGCGACGAGCTTTTCCAGCCGCGGCGCTAACTGCAATTGGCTGTCCTCGATCTTGAAGCCCTGCGTCTTCATCACCCGGAAGAACTGCTCGATCATCCAGCGCTGCTTGTACCAAGCGACGATCTGCCAGGCGTCAGTCGCACTGGAGAGCGCATGGGTGGTCAAGAGCAGCCAATGCAAGGGCTCGACACCGTCGGGTGCGTCCGGTTCGACGACCTCGACCCAACTGAGCCTAACCCCGTCGGGCAGCCCTTCTTCGCGCAGGTTTTGCGGTTGCCTGATCGTCGCCTGGCCGAAGCGCAGGCACAACGTTGCCTGCCGCGCCGGACGGTCGGCGCGCTCGCGCAGCTCGATCGTTTGGGTGTCGCAGAACCGAACTGTCTCTACGACATCACGCAGTTTAGAGCCGCCGATGAGTGCATGGTCATGCATGACGCGCGACAAAAGATCGAAGCGTTGGTCGGGCAGGTGCGCCCACATCATAAAGAAGTCGCCCTATTGCGCGACCTCGCCAATGAGCGATGGCGTTTCGGCGACCGGCGACCGGCGACCGGCGACCGGCGACCGGCGCGGCGCGACCGGCGACCGGCGGCTTCGGCGGGGGGGGAGCGCCGTTGGGGTCGACCGCATCTACGGGCTCTATCGCGAAGAAGGACTTTCCGTTCGCAAGCAGAAAAGCCGGGGCGGCACGCTGTCGGCACGCGTGGCCCGATCCTGGTCGAAGCGAAGGCCAATGCCCGAAGCTCGCTGAATCTCGTTCACGACCAGTTCGCTTGCGGAAGGCGGTTTCGCGTGCTCAACTTCGTCGAAGACGTGACCCGCGAATGCCTGGCGGCGATCCCGTGCACCTCGATCTTGCGTCGTCGCGTCGCTCGCGAACTGTCGGTCCTCATCGAACGGCGCGGCAAACCGGGGATGATCGTCTCCGACAACGGCACGGAATTCACCTCGAATGCCATCCTTGCCAGGTCGAAGGATCATAGTGTCGAGTCGCACGGCATCACGCCGGGAAGCCGATGCAAAACGCTAATGTCGAGAGCTTCAACGGCCGGATGCGGGACGAGATGGTCAACCAAAGCCTGTTCCTCGGCTGCGATTATGCCCGAAGCGCCATTGCTGGGCCGACGATTACAACCACTTCCGGCCGCACTCATCGCTCGGACCAGACCCGGGCACGTGATGCAGATACCATTGCCGCAACCGGCTCCAACGCTGCGCGAGATGAAAGCTTCGCGTTTCCGCCACTTGGCGTACTCGGAGCGGGCAGGCTCTAGGGGTGAGCTTTCGGGAGGTTGTCCATTCAAAGCGGATTTAGGAGACTGGAGCTATCACACCTCGAGTCGGAAGGATCGCCGCGAATGAACATTCATGAGAATGCCCGACTGACGCCGTTGCGCCGGGAACAAATGGCGCTTGCTGTTATCGAAGGGCATCTGACCCAGGCTCAGGCAGCACAGGCCTATGGCGTCGCGGCCAAGATCGTCGCCCGTTGGGTCGAGCGTTTCAAGGCCGGTGGTCGAGAGGCGATGCTCGATCGTTCCTCCCGACCTCATGCCATGCCCCGGCAGACCAGTCAGGCGCTGGCGGAGCGCATCATCACGCTTCGCCGCCAGCGCCTGACTGGCAAGCACATCGCGATCGAAACCGGTGTATCTGCAGCGACGGTGAGCCGGGTTCTCAAGCGCGCAGGCCTCTCCCGCCTCAAGGATATCGAGCCGGCCGAGCCTGTGCGTCGTTATGAACGCCAGGCTCCCGGCGAGATGATTCATATCGACATCAAGAAGCTCGGCCGGTTTCATGAGGTCGGCCACCGCATCACCGGCGATCGCACTCGCCAGAGTTCGCGCAGAGGCAAGAGTTGGGGCGCCGGTTGGGAATGCGTTCATGTGGCCATCGACGATGCCTCTCGCATCGCTTTCTCACAGATATTGCCGGACGAGACGAAAGAAAGCGCCGTGGCCTTCTTGAAGGCGGCATTGGCCTATTATGCCAGCCTCGGGATCGCGGTCGAGCGCGTCATGACCGACAATGGTCCCTGCTACACATCAAAGCCATTCGGCCAAGCTTGTCGCGACAACGGCCTCAAGCACGTCCGCACCAGACCATATACGCCTAAAACCAACGGAAAGGCCGAACGCTTCATCCAGACCGCCCTCAGAGAGTGGGCCTACGCCGTCGCCTATCCCAACTCGGACATGCGCGCCGCCGAACTGCCACGATGGCTTCATCGCTACAATTGGCACAGGCCTCACGGAAGTCTAAACTCAAAACCACCAATCACTAGGCTCGCTCTTACCCAGGACAACCTGTTGAGGCTCCACATCTAGTCGCTGCCGGAGAGGATTGAGTGCTAGGTCAGCGGGTCCACTGATCGAGGTTTTTCGCCAGACTCTGCTGTCGTGGGCCAGCAAGTCTTTTGGGGTGGGACGCACTGCCAACAGCTGCTTTTCCGGTGGTCAGCTGACCACAGCTACAACACTCTGAAAAGAAACGACATTTTCGGGCGCTACTATGGACGGCGCATGACCCGCTCCTCGCGCCACCTCTCACAAGATCGGTTGTGTAGAGATAGGTACCGTCCTGTCGCCGCCATGGGTCGCGGGGTCTTGGCGGTCATTTTTGATCGTACATGACGTTCTAAGGGCATTGGTCATGGTTGCCCGGGTAGAATGGCCGACAGCCCTTCTATGCGGCTGGTGTAGTAAGGTCAGTTGATGCACGGAGCCGATTGAGCGGCTTCGTGTTCGAACGAACAATCGCGGTGTTTGTCACGACTGAAAGGAGACATTGCTTTGTAATCTTAACGGCGGTCTCCGCAGGATGCTTCAGGACGAAGACCTCCCAGGCTTCGAGGACAGTCGAAATTTGCTGGTCGTAAAACGAATGTTTGCAGATCTTCGGCCGTAATCATTCTTGTAGGAAATATAGCTGGCGGCGCGGACAAATGGCTCAATCAAATTGTCGAGCATCCTTGAAAGAACGCCGAAACGCGGACGGATTGTAAAAGAAACAAATACTGTCTGACTGAGTTCCGGCTCGCGCCCGAATTCGTCGTGCAGCCGAGACGGCTTTTTGGTAGCGAGGGGAGCGGCTGTCCTCTGCTTTTACCCGCGCCGCCGAGGGTCATGGCCCGCGCGCCTCTGCGGATCATAATCACCGCGGCTGAAGCCTTCAGCACGTTCCGGGGGAGGGGGCGAGCAGGCGGAGGAAGCCGGCTCCGCGGCGAGGATGTAGGCGCTGAGCTGAAACCGCGGAGCGATAGCGACTAGCGGTCCTGGCGCTACAGATCCCCAAAGGCCGGACCTGACGGCTATGCAGTCGAATAGCGACAAGAAAAGACTCTCTGCCATCGGGCGTCGGATGAACCATGCCCTCAACGGCGAATGAGGCCAAATCGGTGGGCTTCGTCCAGCAGGACCCGCACCGAGGACGGTTGCCAGTTCTTGCCGCTGCGCACAGGCCGTTCTCCCATCTGGTCCAGTTGCGCGGCAATGTCGCGCAGCGACAGGTTGGGATCGGCAATGGCAATTGCCGCCACCAGCTTCATCAGATAGTCTTCGGGAGCCCGGCGAGGGGATCGAGCAAGGAGTTCCTTCTCCGCGAGCTTTTCGCGTACCATGCGATGAACAGCGCGACGAAGGCGTTCGACGGTCCAGTCGTGGCCACGGCGATTGAGAACCCGCACGACATTGTCCCAACTGTGCTGCGGCCGGAGTTGACGCACCATCGGCAGCCACGTCTGCGCCGATGCAATGAGTTCATCGAGATAGAGCTTCTCCCGTGCCTGCGAGATTGCCTTGATCGCCTCCGGCCGTCGTTCTCGCAGACCGGGATTTCCAGGAAGCTTGCCGCGTGCCTTCGCCGCCTTAATGCCGGCTTTGGTACGCTCAGCGATTAGCGCCCGCTCGAGCTGCGCGACGGCGCCGAGGACCTGAAGGGAAAACATGCCCTGCGGGGTCGACGTATCGATTGGATCGCGGATCGACCGGAAATGCACGCCGCGGGCCTCGAGGTCCTCGATCACCGACAAGAGATGACTGACGGATCGGGCCAGTCGATCGAGGCGCACGACAATGAGGACGTCGCCGGCGCTAAGTTCAGCGAGTAATCGCGTCAGCACCGGTCGAGCCCGCGATGCTCCGGAACCATGCTCCTGATGGATCCGATCGCAGCCGGCTGCACGCAGCTCGTCCAACTGGGCATCGTGGACCTGTTCATCCGTCGACACCCGGGCATAACCGATCAGCCGCTTGGGAGATTGTTGGTTGTCAAATGTTTGTGGCTTTGCCATCGCGCTTGTAACGGCCCTGTCTCGAAGTAGTTTGTACAGATAAGGCATGCGTTAGAAATCGAACAGTTGCAAGCGTGTTTTAGGCATCAAATAGCGGCCCGCCAGACTCAAATCGCCGCCCGAGATAAGCAACGGAGCGTCCGCACTGACAAACCCGCGCCAGCGGGCTCCTGTGGCGGAAAGGCCGGAAAAACAACCGTTTTGGAGATGCCGCGAGAGCAGGGGCCCTCGGGAGGTCGCCGGCACATCATGCCGGAAGAAGGGTCGGGATTATGCGGGGCAACTGCGGCGGCCGAATTCTGTCTCGGGGAGTCCGGTCATCCCAGACGAAATCGGCCGAAAAGCCTGGAAAACCGCGCATTTCCTGCGATCCATGGTGACCGACACCCTAATTTGCGGCGTTATAGCAATCACTTCCGATAAGCAATACTTATCGGAAGTGAGCATGCTTATGGCCGTCACGGATGACGGAAGATAAAGGCTATTTCACTTCTGAAATAGAAAATAACAGCGTTAATTCATATGATTAACGTGATGAAAACGTCATGAGCTTGCGCCAAGTTGGCGGTGACGGACGCGGAGAATGAGACCATAGGCAATTGAGGGAGGCCGAACCTGCCGGCCGCGTCGGCGGCAAGCTCGGCTGTACCGAGCGAGCCCCTTCGGGTGAGCGAAGTTACTCCACTCGCGGGTCCCGGCCTATGCCGCTTCCCAGACCTGGTTCAGGATCTTTGCGGCCAGCGTCGCCTTGTCCTGCGGCAGGAACCGGCCATAGTGCTGCTGCACCACGTCCGGGGTATCCTGGATCGCATAACTCGCCTGCTCGTAGGATCCCGTCTGCTTGAGAATATGGGTGGCCAGAATATCGCGGACATTGTGCGGACCGTGCGGCAGAAGGCCCTTGATGGCGCCCCGACCGGTATAGGGATTGTAGATCCCAAATCGTTGGATGACGGTTCGCCAGGCCTCATAGAAGGTCGTGGAGTCGTATGCTGCGTCGATGCTGGTCGTCTTGACCGTCTTCACGAACAAGGTGCCCGGATCCTTCGCGCCGCCGAGCAGCACACCGCGATGCCGGTCGATATAGGCGTCCAGGTATTTATAGAGATCGAGCAGGTCGGGCAGAATCAGCCGGAATGGTTTCTGCCCGAAGAAGGACGAGCCGGAATTCTTGAAGGCGACCGACGGGATGAGCACTTCCCAGCCACGCTCGCGCTCGCTCCACCGCAGCTCCCCGCATTTCATGTCTTCCAGCCGCCGCTCCGACGTCGGAAAATGGCCACGTGGGCAGACGCGCAGCTGCCGAAGATTCTTCTGCCGCAGTCCCAGATGAAGTCCGAGCCGAAGCATTAGGAAGGAGCGAGCCGCCTCCGCCGCAGGCCGCGGATAGAGGTTTTCGTCCGGCCCCAATGCCGAGGGCGAGCGGACATAGGGGTTGTCCTTTAACAAACGGTATATCGGAAAGTGCAGAAGACCCGTCGCGGTAGGTGTTTTTGGTTACCTTCCCCGGGAAGGGTATTGAACTGCGCCCATTTTGACCAGACACTCAGCAAATAGGAGGGCTCAAGCACAGGCTGGTTTGAGGAGAAGACGGTATCACCAAGCGCCAGACGTGACGGCGTTGCAAGAAGCCGAGATGGGCTCAGGACCTCCGTCCGCGAGACCACTCTCCTTCCGAACTGGTTTCCGGCCCCATAAGGGTGATGAGCGTCAAATTATTCTCAGGAAAATGCAATACAACCATCTGGTGATCAAGCGGCCGAGTTGCTACAATCCATGCGAAGAGGGAGTCGATCGCCATTGTCCGATGGAAAGAACAGAATTCAGCACGCCGATCCAGAGATATGAACGACGCACCTTAATCGATATCGACGAAGCGCATCGACCTTACCTTGCTGCGGCCATCCTTCGTTTTAACGCGATGAATGCTGTTGCGAAGGTCGAATTGTCTACACAAATAACGTTATTCGATGACGGTTCGCCGCTGATCGACGTGTTGATTTCGGATTTTCAACACTGCCTCTATCGCGAAAAAATTTATACAGAGACGCTTCCCCTGCGAAGGGCGCTCATCAGCGGTGTCCTCGGGCGATGACCGTCTTCCCTCTGAAATTCACGCGTTTGGCTTCTGATTACCTATTCGTTGACGACGCCGGTGGATATTTCCGGGCAGATGGCAGATTCCTTGAGCGATACGCAGGTGGCGATCTGACTGCCTCAGATAGCGGGTTTCTTCATTCGAACGGGCATGCATTCGATGAAGTCGGCGACCCAGCATATATCGGATTTGCATATCGGTGGGCACAGCGACTGCATCGTCCGCAGGAGCTGAACTACGTCATCCTCGTGCCGACACTTCGCTGCAATTTGGCGTGCGGCTACTGCCAGGTGTCGCGGGTCAACGAAAACACCAGTGGGTTTGACTGGACCGAGGACACGCTCGCCCAGGTTCTTCGTTTTCTCGATGGCATGGACACAGCAAGTGCGAAAATCGAGTTTCAAGGCGGCGAACCGCTTTTGCGATTGGATCTGTTGGAGACGGTTCGAGAGTTTGCGCGGCGCAAATTCAAGGATGTAACCTTCACCGTTTGCACCAATCTGCAGTCTGTTTCCGATGAAGCCTGGGCGCTTCTCGACGCTTCGGACACATTCGTTAGCACGTCGGTGGATGGCGACCTTTCGGCTCACCAACGGCAGCGGACAATCACATCCCGCGGCACCGACCAGTTTGTTTCGAACCTTCGCTATGGGATCGGAAGGCTGGGGCAAGGGAAAGTGTCGGCGTTGCCCACGCTTGATGTCAACAATTTGCCAACCCCGAACCAGATCATTGAGACGTTCGGCGACTTCGGCTTTCGTTCCATTTTCCTCCGGCCTATCAACCATCAAGGTTTCGCTCGGAAGCGATACCAGACAATGGGCATGGATGAGCGATGGAACGACTATCATGGCCGATTCATCGATGCGTTGATCGAGCACAATTGGACAGCAGATTTTCCTGTCGAGGAATTCTACTTCACGCATTGTCTTCGCCGGGTGCTGCGCGGCGGCCATAACCACCATGTGGACCTTCGCAACCCGAACATCCTCGGTAAGGACTACCTGGTCATCGATTTCGACGGCACATTTTATCCGTCGGACGAAGCCAGGATGGTGACGAGAGTGGGGCAGATCGACCTGAGTGTCGGCAACCTTTGGGATGGCATCGATCAGGCAAAGCTGGATGTCCTGAATGAGGAAGCGACTAACTCGTTCCATCCAGATTGCATCCACTGTCCATACCAAGCGGCCTGCGGCATTGACGTGATCGACGACCTCTCCCGGTATGGCCGTATCGACGTGCCGAAGCGTGACACTACCTTCTGCCGACGCCACACCGCGATCTTCGACAAGATATTCGAGCTGCTCTATTCGGATGACAAAAAAGCTCTCAAGAGCCTTGCGGCATGGGCCGGAATTCCGGAGTTCGATCCTTCGCTGGCTCCGATACACAGATGATCGATTTGCGGCTCAAGATCGATGACGTTCCAATCGACCATCCAAGTATAGTTCGCTTGCGCACGGACGCGGTGGAGAGTGAGCATGATGCTGTCCTGATCGATCGTGACCACGAGAGTCAAACCTTCGATCTCGCGGGCTATTCGCTTCGCGTTTATTGCGGTCCCCAAACCGATCTCGACGGCGACGTGCTCCTTCTAGTTCCCGGTCGAAACTCGGCTCATCGATTGGTGCGAGCAGGGTCGAGGCACAACACCTTCCTGGTTACCGAGCAATGCGACCAACTCTGCGTGATGTGCTCGCAACCTCCGAAGAAATATCACGTCGATCTATTCGACCAATTCACAGTCGCCGCCACCTTGGCCCCGGAAGACGCTCGGATCACGATATCTGGCGGCGAGCCGCTGCTGCACAAACGAAGACTGTTTCAATTCCTCGCCGCCGCTGCGAAGGCCCGACCGGATATCTCGTTCCATGTTCTGACCAACGGCCAGTTTTTCGAACCTGGCGACATTGCCCTAATTGATGAGATCGGAAGGGAGCGCGTGTTGTGGGGCATTCCGCTGTATGCGCCTCACGCCGAACTTCACGACAGCATCGTTGCAAAGCCGGGTGCGTTTGAAACGTTGTCGCAGAATTTCATGACGCTAATGAGGGCGGGGGCGGCCGTCGAGCTTCGGACGGTTGTCCTTCAGCAGAACTGGAATGTGTTGCCACAGCTTGCGGACTACGCCTCGACCCGGCTTCCGTTCATTGATGTCTGGGCCATCATGCAACTAGAAAATATCGGCTACGGCAGAATGAATTGGGCGCATTCGTTCAAGGATACGTCGCTGGATTTCGGCAAATTGCGGAGCGCCATCAATCTCTCAATTGGGCGCGGTATCCAGACTCTTCTTTATAATTTCCCGCTTTGCACGGTTCCCCCACAGTACCGGCATCTGGCACCGGGCACGATTTCAGACTGGAAGAACAAATTCTTGGAAGAGTGCGGCGAATGTGGGCTTCGCTCTACTTGTGGTGGATTTTTTGAATGGTATAAAGCTGATCAGGGTTTTGGGGGACTGTCACAACAATGAAGAAGCGCAAGGTTTACCTGGTGCCGTCATTGATTGCGGCTGGGTTCATGCCATCGAAAAGCGATGCAGCGCCACTTGTCGGCCTTCCCAAAAAGAAGCCAGAACCCACTCTCTTTGAGCGGCTGCAGGTCAAGCAGGTCTACACCCTCGCAGGCCATAGCTCACATTCGAGCCACGCAAGTCATGCTAGTCACGCGAGCCATGCATCAGGCTCAGGCGGCGGCTACGTCTTGCCGCGCGGCGACTATAACAACAGCACGACCTATACGCAGCCCGACTCGACCCCGCGCTATTCGCCCAATCCCGGACCCGTCATCAGAAGTCTTCCTACTACTCCTAACATACCGGCGGCGACGTCGACTGGCAGCTATCCGACGCAGGTTGCCCCGCAATCTTCCTCGGTGAACACAGCGCCAATGCCACTGAAGACGTTGCCAGGCAACTCAGACAAATTTCGCCGTATCGTTATTCAGGTTCAGACCGCTCTGGTTGCCTTTGGCTATTACGGCGGCCCGATAACAGGGCAGGTCGATGCCACGACGAGAGCCGGACTCACTAAAATGCAGGATGCCTATGGGCTGAAGGTGACCGGAACGATCACGCCCCAGGTTCTCACAGCTTTTGGAATTTCAACAAACTGACCCAATGAGGTCGGGAGGGAGCGATGCGCTCGTCTGTCTTCATTTCCGCCCTCATTTCATTGGCCGCGCTAATCGCAAGCCCCAGTAACGCGGCGATCAGATTTGCCCATGTGAAAGCGGCGAACAACGACATCTTATTGATTCAAGGAACGTTCGAGCCCAGCGATCTTCCTGATAAGCTCGAAGCCGAAATTAAGAACAGCACTCCGAAATTCATCGCGTTCAATTCGCCGGGCGGGGATACGGATGCCGCGATCGGATACGGCCGGGCTATTCGTCGGCTGAAGCTTTCGACGTTGCAGGTTTCTGGTTCGATATGCGAGGCCGCATGCTTACTCGCTTTTGCCGGTGGAGTGCAGCGTTTTGCGGAAGACGCCTCGGTGGTCGTTGATCGGACGCTCCTCTCCCCGGGAATCTCGGGCCAGCAAACCGGCACCGATAGATACAAAGCCTACCTCGCAGAGATGGGCCTCGACCCCACCTTGTTCACATTTGTCACCGGTCTGTCCGACGGCGATCGACGGGTGCTGTCGCTGATCGATATGGCTGGCTTTGGTCTCGTGACTGGCCAGCCGACCCCTTATGTGGCACCCACGGCGGAAGAGACCGCCGTATCCAACGAGCCTCCCTCGACTGCGTTGAACGATGCAGCGCTACAGTTCTTCCAGGAAATGCAGCGGACCTGGTCGACGAACGAAGGAATGTTCTTCCTCGCGAACAACTATGGGGACTCCATTGTTTATTACGGCACCCAGCGTTCGAAGGCAGACGTCATAAACGAGAAGCAACAGTTCGCTGAACGGTGGCCTGTGCGCATTTATGCCGTTCGATCCGGCACAGCACGCGCGGCGTGCTTTGACATCTGTACCGTCTTCGCTGTGGTCGATTGGTATACGCACAGCCCCGCACGTAAAAAATCGTCGTCTGGCGCGGTGAATGCGGTGATGACCTGGGACCCCGCGACCCACAAAATTCTGGCGGAGAACGGTAAGATCACGACCAAGGACAGTTCGGTGGCTGGGCCGGATCGGATTATTCGTCGCTGGCTGACCGACAACGCTGCGTGCTCGTTATCCTACGCGCAGGACGCTTGTAATTCACAAGCACTGCTTCTGACGGAATTGAGCAACAGCGGCTGGTGCCGCAAAGCTGATGCGACTTGGGGACCGTGCACTCTTCAATAGGTCCGACCACCAAACGCGGGCGGGGACTGGAAGGTGTTCTGCACCTTGGGCTTGGTTGCTGGACGCGAAACTGGACGTTGACCAAGCAGCTCCTTCGGTACCCATCCCATCGCTGACGGACCACCAGAGACATGGACCCATCCGCTTTCCGTCTCAAGGATGGCGAGCAAAGCATTCTGGCCGACTGCCCCGACGGGGATGTATTTTGCACCGGGTCCATCCCTCAGCTGGAAGGGCTGCTTCATGTAGGCGAACTTCGGTTCCGGTGGGGCGATGAAAGGCGTGACAGGCGGCTCTGATGTCGCAACTGCCGTAGACGCGGCGGGCGCAGTCGCGGCCGCCGCGAGCGTCTCAAAGATCGCAGGATCGGGTGCGGGCTCCTGATCAGCCCGAAGGGCGGCAGGTGTCGAAGATATCTGACCATCTGCTGTCGCCGTTGCGTCAACGTTCGGTGCCTGGATGGGGGGTGCCAGGTTGCTGGTTTCCGAGGCGGAGCCAGAAGAGGTTGTGGCAGAGGCCATCGTCGACGGTGATGATGCCACCTGTGCTGAACCGGCCGCAGAGGCCGCGGGCCTTCCCGGCGTTGACGATGACGACGCAACTTGCCCCGAACCGGTGGGAACAGCGGCTTGCGTTGTGGCGGGCCTAGTCGATTTCTCCGCGTTTTGGAGTGCGGCGATAGCAATAGGAAGCCCAAAGATGCCGCCAATGATGAGGGCCATAGCAGGCACAGCGCTCTTTCGTCTCTGTGTATCCGGCAGAGGCGAACTTAGTGCCACTGGTGGCGATACTGGCGTTGCGGTCGATGGGATCGTCTTCGGTGCTTGTGAGGCCTCGATCTCTGCCCTCGCTAAAGCTTGGAAACCGGCAACAAAGCTAGCCAGCTTTCCCACTTGCGAAAATTCCAGTACCTCGTTGAGACCGCTGTCGCTTTGCAGATGAAGGGTGTCGTACAGACAGACAGGCAGTTGGCGGTTATTCCGAAAACGCCGATCGGGCCCGCCATTCTTGTTGGGGTGCTGCCAAGTGTGGTCGACGACCTTCGCGTCACGAGGGACATGACCATCTTCGATAAACCGTGACGCCTGCCAGCGAGCGCGGAGATCAGAATATGACATTGCACCGAAGCGCGAATTGTGGGCTACCAAAGCAACGTCCGGCATGAAATAGATGACCTGCTTGCCGACATGTATCGAGGGCGGCGTTATATTGCTCTTGATAACCTTGGGTAAAGCGTAGACGAGCTTCGTGGCGGTTCGCTTTACCAGGTGGGATGCGCCTGCATTTCTTTTCCAGGTCGTTAGATCGTTGATCGCACCGCCAGCCTCGATATGCCATTTGCCGGCGCAGGAGCGTAAGTCATCGAAAGCCGCGATCGTCTCCTTGTATGCCTGCTCGACCGGACCATCGATATCATAGAAGAGAACTGTCGACCGGCGGTAGGAGTCGAGCCATGACCCGATCGCCCAGGCGGGAAGGGCCGCGATCAACACCCAAATCCCCACTGGCGGCGCTTTCGCCAGCACAAGGATGCCGAGGAGGGCCGCGAGCCATCCGAAAAGAGCCGACAACCGCCATTGATTGGCCTTCGCGTTGATTTCGTCCAACACTTCGCCGAAGTTCTCGTCGCGCATCAACAAGACGTCGCCGGACTCGAACTCGATCATGTTGACCGCAGGTACTTCAAAAGTGACCTGAGCGGGCGGTGGCTCGCTCACAGCCCGCTGTCGACGTTGGCCAGCATTGCCAAGTGACGTTCGATAATATAGTCCGCCTCGTCCGGCATGGATATAGTGGCCCCGAGGTCCGGTACCGACCCTTAAGCCCTTCGCGCCGACAGAGACGCCGATACCTCCTTGGGAAAAATTAAACCGGAATGGTCCCGCCTTGACTGACTTGCGTATGTAGAATGGCACCCCATGCCCCCCAGTCCCATTGCAACGTGGATGTTACACAGATTCCTGGCTGCAACGAAGAATTTTGTGACTTGGCTTTTCAGGTCCGGCCCCGATCGATAGCCGCCAACAGCTCATAACGGCAAGGCAGTTCAATTCTACAAAAATTAACATCGCAGCCTGATGTGCCGGTTCGCACACATCATCGTTTTCCAAGGAACTATCCTAAGGGCAAGGTGGTCGGGATCGAGCTTCTGATCGACGAAGTCGGCAGCCGCGCGGGACGGTGACCGTGGAATTCATCGCGCGGGGGTATGTCGACAACAACAGCCGCTTGCTGATAGGTTACGCGGGAACGAGCGATGCCAGCTCGTACATGATTCGACGAATGTTTCGTTCAGACCACCGTCAGGTTAATTCGGTTTAACGAAAAATTCCTTGCAACAAATCATGGGGTACGATAGTTATTCGGCCGGGCCTGG
This sequence comes from Rhizobium sp. M1, assembly GCF_002531805.1. Lineage (NCBI taxonomy): Bacteria > Pseudomonadati > Pseudomonadota > Alphaproteobacteria > Hyphomicrobiales > Rhizobiaceae > Rhizobium > Rhizobium sp. M1. The sequence continues at coordinate 31,686 of NZ_NWSW01000048.1, forward strand.
CCCACGAGATCGCCTTTGCGGTCGCCCAAAAGCCTCGATGGAAACATCGGAGGCTTTTTGAGTTTTTAGGTCTTCCGCTCGATATTCTCAAAGCAGCTATATTTGGATCCGAGCATCGGCCGCTCGTCTTCCTTAATACGGCAGTCAATCAGCTTTCCATCGCCGATCAGGCGCTGGTAAGGACGATTGCTGGCATGATAGCCGCCCATGCAGATCGGCCAAAGATACAGATCCGCCAGTTGTGCCATCGGTGAAGTCTTCCGCTTGGTCTTGAACTCGTAGAGCGCCTGGGTAAACCGCTCGGGGGTCAAGGGGCCATACTTATCGGAATTGTCCTTAGCGAACGGCATTCCCTCCGCCTTTAGAGCCTTGTAATAGCCCTCTAGGTTCGCATCTTCGGCCTTGTTGCAGCGCTCAGGATGCACGCGCAGCTTCATGCCTTGGGCGATAGCGTATTTCGCGGCGCGTTCGACGACGACAGTGAAGGCGGTTTTGCAGAGCATCCAAGGATTCTGCTTGTACTGCTCGAGGTATCGTCCACAGTATCCGGGACGGTCGACAGTGCACGCGATACCCACCACGGGCGCCTCTCGCATTAGAATGTAAAGTTCTTCGTAGAATGCTCCCAGCTTGTCCTTCTCCCAGCCCCGCAGGAAATCGAAGTTCTCGTTCTGCGATCTGATTTCCGACGAGTGCAAGGGCGCCGTGATTTCCCATTTCTCGCAGAACTTTGCGTGAAGATCTCGGGCGTTGTCCTCTTCGTCACTTCGAACCAGGATTCCACCGAGTGCGAACCAGTCATACCCGTGCGCCGCTTTCTTCCCGACCTTGTGGGTGGGATGTCTAGTTCCGGAATCGTCGAGGTAGAGGTTCAAGGTGACAGGCAAAGCAATCTCTCGTGGCAGTCCATAGGATTCGTTCAACTCGACTACTAATACCCGCAAATACATAATTTTTGCTCACTTACCATCCACCTTGATGTCGCTTAGCACCTGCTCAAGCTTGCGGCGGTTGGTGAGGAATATCGCACGAAGCTGGGGGCAGTCAGGCGGCTGATTCAATCCTGACGAAGGCGGTCGGCAGAATGGTCAAGCACAGCAGCCAGTGGTACGTCAGCTTTCCATATACATCGGCCACGTCGGCTTCGATCAATGAACTGGTCTCCCGGATACAAATCAGGTGGTTGCCATCGTAGGCTAGATAAAAATGTGCGGAATCCAGATCTCATTGCGCCGTCAGATCAGCCGGCGTTGCAGCGCGACCTTGCTCCAATTAACCCGATCGGTGAGAAAATGAGTTTCCTAGCCTTTTCACTTAGGACATAGGGCTTCGATGATCGCGGGGAGATATTTCCGCACCTGGTCGCGGTCGCTCTCCTTCTCATGCAAATTCCGAGGCAATCCGCCCCCTGAT
>NZ_NWSW01000049.1:0-32474 GCF_002531805.1 Rhizobium sp. M1
CCTCCTCGGTCAGCGGCCGCAGCGTCGTCATCAGGTGGATATGCGGGTTGCCGTCCTTGTCGTGATAAACCCAGTCTGCAATCATTCCTTTCGCAGTCAGATTGTCGCGGACAAAGTCGCGCACCAGCGCGACGTTCTCGGCTCGCGACAGCTCTTCCGGCAGCGCGATGATCAACTCACGGGCAAGCTGCGCATCCGCCCGCGTCTCGAAGGCATCGACCGCATTCCAAAGCGCCTCGCTGGCGCCGGCGACCGAATGGCCGGCAATCGCCGCCCTCAGCCAGGCAGGCGTCTGCTCCGGGAGGGCCAGCTCCTCATGCACGAGTTCGGAAGCCCCGCCCCGATAGCTGAACGACGTGCCGGCCTGCTCGTCCATCATCCGGGCGCGGTGGCGATAGGCGGCGGCCGCGACGATGTTGCGCCCGGTTCCCCTGCTGATCACCTGCGCTCTGACGAACATGATCACCACTGATGTCTCCGCATCGTCCAAGCACGTCGCGCCAGCGACGTATATTGCGCCCTCAAACCGATCGGCCTGACAGGGCCGATGCCGCCTTTCCGGAAGACGGGTCACGGCCAGGAGTTTCGTCTGCGACGTTTGTGGCGCTTGCAAAATAGCCTATTTTCCTATCTTATTCTAGTTAGTATAATCACCGCGTTGGGGTTGTTTTGAGAAAGGGAAATCACCCATGGCCGCCAAATCATCGATTTCGGATCTCGATGCGCAGATCGAGAAACTCCGCGAACGCCGGCGATCTCTGATCGTCAAATCGGCCGAGCGCTTTGCCCGCGCCGCGACCAAATCCGGGCTGGCGGAGATGGAGATCGCCGACGAGGAGGTCGACCGGATCTTCGAAGAGATCGCGGGGCGATTTCGCACGGAGGGCAAGAAGGGGAGCAGCAGCGCACCTCCTCAGGCGCGTCGACCGGCAAATAGTGGCGCTGGAACGCCGCCGGCGGCTTCACATGACGGCTGACCGCAAGCGCGATGCGCGCGAGAAATTCCTGCTCGGCGGACTCGTCGTCAAGGCCGGACTGTCCAAGGCCGACCGGGCGTTTCTGCTCGGTGGGCTCATCGAACTGGCACGGCTGATGCCGGGCTCGCCCGAGCATCGTCGGCTACGCGATCTGGGCGAAGAGGCGTTCAAGGCTTCTCGGCCGAATGACCTTCCTGCGCGCATAGAGGAGATGGCGGAATGGCCGTGAGACGGAAACTGCATCCGAGCCTGCTGCTCGTTCTCGTGCCGATCGTCGTTACCGCCATCACCCTCGCTATCATCGGCTCGCGGTGGCAGGCGTTGGCCGCCGGACTGTCGGGCAGAACCGAATACTGGTTCCTGCGCTCCGCGCCGGCGCCGGCGCTCCTGCTTGGATCGGCGGCAGGGCTGTTGACTGTCTGGGCTTTGCCGTTGCACCAGCGACGACCCGTCGCCATGGCAAGCCTGCTGTGCTTCATGGGCGTTGCCGGCTTCTATGCGCTGCGGGAATTCGGCCGCCTGGCCCCGGCGGTCGAGCGCGGCATCGTCACGTGGGATCACGCGCTCGCTTATCTCGACATCGTCGTTGTGATCGGAGCGCTTACCGGCTTCATGATTTCGGCGGTCGCCGCGCGCATCTCCGTCGTCGTGCCCGAACCGGTGAAGCGCGCCCGGCGCGGAACCTTCGGGGACGCCGACTGGCTGTCGATGTCGGCGGCTGCAAAGCTGTTTCCGCCGGATGGCGAGATCGTCGTTGGCGAGCGCAATCGCGTCGACAAGGACATCGTCCATGAGCTGCCCTTCGATCCCGTCGATCGGACCACGTGGGGTCAGGGCGGCAAGGCGGCACTGCTCACCTACCGCCAGGACTTCGACTCGACCCATATGCTGTTTTTCGCGGGATCGGGCGGCTACAAGACGACCAGCAACGTCGTGCCGACGGCGCTGCGTTATACTGGGCCGCTGATCTGCCTCGACCCATCCACCGAAGTCGCGCCGATGGTCGTGGAACACCGCATGCGCGCGCTTAACCGCGAGGTCATGGTGCTCGATCCGACGAACCCTATCGTGGGTTTCAACGTGCTGGCTGGCATTGAAACGTCCAGGCAAAAGGAGGAGGACATCGTCGGCATGGCGCACATGCTGTTGTCAGAAAGCCTGCGTTTCGAATCCTCCACGGGTTCGTATTTCCAGTCTCAGGCGCACAATCTCCTGACCGGGCTGCTCGCCCATGTCATGCTGGCGCCGGAATATATCGGCCGGCGGAACTTGCGCAGCTTGAGGCAGATCGTGTCCGAGCCCGAGCCGTCCGTGCTTGCGATGCTGCGCGACATCCAGGAACATTCCGAAACGGCCTTCATCCGCGAAACGCTTGGTGTCTTCACCAACATGACCGAGCAGACCTTTAGCGGCGTCTATTCGACCGCATCGAAGGATACGCAGTGGCTGTCACTCGACAGCTATGCCGCGCTCGTCTGCGGCAATGCCTTCAAACCGAGCGATATCGTCAGCGGCAGAAAGGACGTGTTTCTCAACATCCCCGCATCGATCCTGCGCTCCTATCCCGGGATCGGGCGCGTCATCATCGGCTCGTTGATCAACGCCATGACGCAGGCCGATGGCGCCTTCACGCGCCGGGCGTTGTTCATGCTCGATGAAGTCGATCTGCTCGGCTACATGCGCGTTCTCGAGGAGGCGCGCGACCGCGGCCGCAAGTACGGCATCAGCATGATGCTGATGTACCAATCGGTCGGGCAGCTGGAACGGCACTTCGGCAGGGACGGCGCTACCTCCTGGATCGACGGCTGCGCCTTTGCGAGCTACGCTGCGATCAAGGCGCTCGACACGGCGCGCAATGTCTCGGCGCAGTGCGGCGAGATGACGGTCGAGGTGAAGGCCAGTTCCCGCAATCTCGGCTTGGACAGCAGGAACGGCGGTACGCGCAAATCCGAGAGCCTCAACTACCAGCGCCGGCCGCTGATCATGCCGCACGAGATCACCCAGTCGATGCGCAAGGACGAACAGATCATCATCGTGCAAGGCCACAGCCCGATCCGCTGCGGACGGGCGATCTATTTCCGTCGCAAGGATATGGATGCGGCGGCCAAGGCAAACCGCTTCGTCAAATCTGTTTGATGAAGATCAAGGCGTCATCCGAAGAGCCGTCATTCGAGAGGCGGTGGCCCGCCGCCCCTCAGTATCTGAACTGCTTTATGCCAAGGATTGGACGGCGCGTGCTGCGTGGACCGGAATTCCCGTTTCCTGCGTGATGTCCTTTATGATCGGCTCCAGCGAGCCCAGCTCCTCCTCGGACAGCGCGACCAGTTCCGGATAGTTGACTTCGACACCGTCATCATCCGCCGCCACTACGATGATCCAGCTGCTGCCATTGATGCGGTATTCAAACGTGTCGAAATCGAATTCGAGCGTGTTCAGCAGATTGATGCAGAGGCGAGTGAAAATCTCGGTCTCACCCTCCAGCCGATAGGCGGCGAACTCATCTTCGCCGGCGAAAACGCTTCGCCCCAATTCCATGATGACCCGGATCCGCGCAATCGCCGCGTCGAGTCCTTCAATCAGACGATCATGTAGCTTTCGCGAGAATTCGCTGTCGCAGCCGAAGCGATTGGCGAGGACTATGAGCCGGAAGCCGGCAAGCTTGGTGTAGAGCATGAGGTTTTGATCGGTTGTCACAGTCTGATCTCCTTCGTTGATGACGGAGACCGGCCACTCAGTTGCAAAGAGGGGTCAAGGACCGCGGACCGCGGCTCGCAAGCGGGGGAATCGATTTTTTCGGGAAGCGAAGTGCAATGCAGCGGCGGAAAAATTGGGGGAGACCGCGCCGTCCTTGACGCCGGATTTGCTGGAGTAAAATAGGATGGAAGAAAGAGAAGAGACCCGCGGCCCCGCAGGGGCCGCGACCGTTTCCGGCGCGAGCCGGCGGGAGTGTCGAGGGATGAAATCCCTGACCGCCGGGACGGCCGGTCGATCCGGCGGTCAGGCGCATGGATGTGGCGATAAGCCTCCGTCAGAACGGAGGCTCGGCGTCGATGCGGCCATCCTGTTCGGCCTCGATGACTTCCCGTTCGGCCAGCGCCAGCTCGAGCTCGCTCTCGATCTGCCGGCGCTCGGCAGGATCGGCATTCCCGAGTTCGGCGCGCAGCAGCTCGATGACTTCGTCGATGCAAATGGTCATTGTCGTCTCCTTGACGTTGTGAAAACGACGCCCGCGGTCATGGCGGGATGGAGGGGTCAAGGATCGCGGAACGCGACCGGCGGAGCCGGCGAGTGGGGGAGCCGATTTTGTCGAAGCGGAGGGAACCGAAGCGGTGGCAAAATTGGGGGAACCGCTCGTCCTTGAGGCCTTCATGCCGCCATGGCACCCTCGGACGGACTGAGCAGACTTCCCCTCTCGTGTGGCACCAAAAAAGCTGGCAACAGGCTCGATGCCCGTTGCCAGCTCGACTTCTCCAGGAGGGGCCAGCCCCGCAGCCGGGGCCGACCGTCCCAATCAGTTCGGGCTGTTCCAAAGAATGACCTTCTTGCCGGGGTCGCCGCCGGGAGCCTGAGCGACGTTGCCGAAGATCACGCCGATCTCGGGCGCCTCCAGTTTCACCGAGAGGTATTCCTCGCCAGTCTGGCGAGCGATCCGGTTCCACGCCGCTCCGATTTCGAAGCCGGTCTTGCGGTGAATGATGCGGTAGTCGGGTGCCTCCTCGCTTGTCTTGCTGGCGTTCGGGACGATGGCGATCGGCGCGTTCACCCGGATAGTCGCAAAGATGCCTTCGAGGCTGCCGTCGGTCTTGGCGGTAAGGGTTGCGATCGTGGTGGCCATGGTATGTCTCCTTCGGTTGCTCGGGACCATTCCCGATGGCGCCCGAAGAAGGGGCCGAGCCGCAGGCGTCACCGGAGCGAGAGCGAAGGGGAACCCCTTGCGGGTTGACGTTGATGGCGGCCGGGCCATTAGAAAGGCGACATAAGAGAACGGGAATGGTCCTGAACCGCGACCGAAGACAGTTGCCCGTGGCTATCCGGTCGTATCGATGCCAGGATCCCCGGGTCCCCGATCTCTGCCGCGATTCCGCTGATACGATACACCTATGCCTATCTCCGCCGGCAATCTGTCGTGAGCACGATCGCCAGTTTGCCCCGCAGGTCCCGTCGATAATCGTTGCCGGAGGCGGGCACGGTTGAAAGGCCGTCGAGCGCCAAGAAGCATCACTGATGTGAATCGATCCACCGTGATTGATTCAGGAAACTCGTTGGACGGCCATACGGTGAACGCGCAAGATCCGATCATGGATACAAAGGCCGAGATCACGCTGTTCTACCGGATCGACCCGACGCTGAACATGGCGCGCTTCTATCGTCTGTCGATCCAGCCGACATTGTTCGGAGGTAGCTCGCTGGTGCGCAATTGGGGCCGGATCGGGACCGAGGGGCGGCAGAAGGTGGAACTGTTCGATACGCCAGTGGAAGCAGCCGCAGCCGGTGAGCGCATGGCCGGCCGCAAACTGCGCCGCGGCTATCGACACGCAAGCGCAGCACGCGCCGCGCAAGGGATCGTCACGCCGCAAGGCGCGAGGACGGCGCCCGTAGGCATCGTGGAGCCGGCAACGCCGACGGAATAGAGCCCAGTCCGGACAAAACCGGATGCGCTCACACCCTGCGCATCTCAAGGCAATCACCGCAATTTATGCCTCAGGCGGCGCCGGCGAAATTGAGGGATCCGAACAGGTCAGGAATGCAACACCGTAAAGCGGCACATTCTGATCCTCTGAAACGAAATGCGCTCCTTCCGCGACCGCCTGCGCCATGAAAAGGTGATCGAAGGGATCCCTATGATGGAAAGGAAGCTTTCCGAGTTCGATCAGATGTTCATCGGCGATATCGAGCCTGTCGAACCCTTGACCCGGCAACACCTCAAGAATCTCGTCTACGTCTGCATCGAGCTTGCCGATCCGCGCCTTCACTGTGATTTCCTAGAGCATGTCGCGTTTTACCGGATTCGGGATTCCCTTGACGGCTAAGTTGTGATTCCCTTCTGCGGTGGAAGGAGATGTGTCATGGGCAAGCCGCATCCGATCGAATTGCGTGTGCGTGTGGTTGCGTTTGTGAAGGAAGGCCATAGCCATCGTGAGGCGGCACGGCATTTCCGGGTATCACCGCGCTTCGTCAACAACATGATCATCCTGGATCAATCCTGCGGCTCGCTTGAGCCGCCCAAGCAGGGCCACCCGCCAGGCGGCAAGTTGACGGAGCACAGCGAATGGCTTTCTGCTCGCCTGGCACAAAACGGTGATCTCACGCTTGATGAGCTGTGTGTTGAACTGGGCGAGCGGGGTGTCGCGGTCCACCGCGCTACGGTCGGTCGATTTCTCAAGCAGCTTGGACTGAGCAATAAAAAAAGCCTCAGGGCAAGCGAGCAGTTGCGGCCAGATATCGCCAAGACGCGTGAGCTGTGGATCCATCGGCGCATGCGCTTCTTCCGCAAGGCGTTGCCCCGCTTGATCTTTATCGATGAGACTTCGACCAATACCAAATTGACCAAGCGTACCGGCTGGTCCCCGAAAGGCCGGCGCTATTATACCTATTCGCCCTTCGGCCAATGGAAGACCCAAACCTTTATCGCTGGCCTCAGGTGTCATGGCCTGGTCGCGCCGTGGATCGTCAATGCACCGATGAACCGGCGCAGCTTCGAGACCTGGGTCGAAACGCAGCTCGCGCCGACCTTGTCGAAAGGCGATATCGTCATTCTGGATAATGTCGCCTTCCATAAGAGCGAGCGGGCCGAACAATTGGTCAAGGCCAAGGGCGCATGGCTATTGTTCCTGCCCACTTACTCGCCCGATCTCAACCCGATCGAGATGGCCTTTTCCAAGCTCAAAACCTTATTGCGAAAACGCGCTGCCCGCAGCTTCGATGCCATCTCCAAGGCGCTCGGCGAAATCATCGGCCTCTTCTCCATCACCGAATGCCGAAACTTCTTCAAAGCTGCAGGCTATGAGGCAGATTAAATGCGACACGCTTTTTAGAGGGAGACACCGCTTACGAGCACGTCGTTTTCAGGATCGGCAATGAGGCTGCGCATATGACCGCCCAGCCTATCGTCGTCATCCAGCCACCACAACAACGCATGCGTATCGAGCAGAAGCCTCACGTCCCGTCTTCCATCGCCTTCAGGACGTCTGCGGGCAGGCTGTCGAAATCGTCGGAAATTCTAATCTTGCCGCGCAAAGCGCCGGGCTTGCGCACGGCCACATCGGCTGACGGAGGGCCGATTTCGGCGACGACCGTATGATGGGACATCAAAACGAACCTTTGCCCTTCCTGAACCTGCTTCAGGAAGGATGTCAGATTGCCGCGAAACTCCCGCACGCCCACACGGCGGGGAGATGATGTGTTCGGTCGGGGTTCAGACATTTGAAAGGCTCCATGCTTCGGCGAAATTGTGTACACAACTTCGCCGAAATGCAAGCTTTCTGGGTTCTCCGTGAATAGGAGCAATGGCGCTCACGCGCCATCTCCCGTCACCTGCCAGACCGGAATGCCGAGACGGCGAGCCTTATCGGCCAGATTACCTGTTATGCCGGAGCCGGGGAAGACGATGATGCCTGCCGGCATGACCGACAGCATCTCGTCGTTGCGGCGGAAGGGGGCTGCCTTGGCGTGCTTCGTCCAATTCGGCTTGAAGGCGATCTGCGTCACCTTACGCGCTTCCGCCCAGCAGGCGGCGATGCGCTCGGCGCCCCTGGGCGAACCGCCGTGTAGCAGGAGCATATCCGGATGCTTGGCATGGGCCTGGTCGAGCTTTGCCCAAATGCGCTCATGGTCGTTGTAATCCATGCCGCCGGAGAAGGCGATCTTGGTGCCAGCCGGCATCAGGACCTCTGTCTCGGCGCGGCGGCGAGCGGAGAGGAAATCTCTGGAGTCAATCATGGCGGCGGTCATGTTGGCGTGGTTGACTTTCGAGCCGGTACGCGGGCGCCACGACGATCCGGTCTGCGCCTCGAACAGGTCGGCGGAAAAATCGCGCATGAACTCGAAGGCGTTGCGACGCTCCAGCAGCGTGATGCCCTCGGCGACGTGGCGTTCGAGCTCGACGCTCTTGACCTCCGAGCCATCCTGTTCGCGCTGGCCGGTGCGTTGCGCCTCCTCGTTGCGTTCGAGCTCGCGCTGGATGCGTTCGCCGGCGCGGTGGAAGAGATTGGGGATCGACCAGAGCAGGTCTTCGAGATCGGGTTCCAGCCGTGTGTCGCCGAGCATCTCGAACAGGGCGTCGAAGATCGCGGTCAGCGACGACTGGACAACCGGCTCTTCGGGAAGCGGGCGCGGATCGGGTTCGTCCTGAAAAGGCCGGTGGGCATAGAGCTGCATCTCATAGATGAAGCGATCGGTCGGGGAGGAAGCGTGGTGCGGTTCGAAGCCGTCGTCGGGGGACAAGAAAAGGTCCATGGTGATCTCCATCCATTTGTGGCCGCGCCTCTCGCGGCCTGACGGCGAACCCGGTTCACGCGGAGACGGGCCGGAACCGCGGCGCCGGGCGCCGCGGCCCAGCAAAGCGCCGGGCGGTGAAGGCGGGTTTCTTGGCTACCGCGAGGAATGGCGGGCCGCTCCGCGGTCCGGCAGGGGAAGAAACCTGACTGACCCGCTGAAGGCTGGCCGCCGCGTGGTAAGGGTCGCCACTCGGCAGGTTCGCGGCGCGCCGACCGGGCTGGATAAGCGTTGGAGCGGCCGACCCCAATCCTTCCGCGTTCCGGCCAGCCTCACGCGGGCAGAAAAGCTATGGCGTCTTCGGGAGCGAGCTGAGCCCGCAGGCTTGCCGTCAGCCGGTCCGGCCCGAGCCGGCGCAGATCGTCGTTGAAGTCGCCGAGCTCAGGGGAAAGCACCAGCGGCAGGATGCCAAGCGATTGGGCACGCCGGCTCAAACCCTCGATGGCGTGCCGGCCGGCCGCATCCGCGTCGGCGGCGATGTAGAGGCGCCGGCATCCGGGCGGGAGCCGGAAGGCGGCGAGGTGATTGGCGGTCAGCGCCGCCGCCATCGGCATGCCGGCTATGACATGCGAGAGCGACAGCATGGTCTCCAGCCCCTCGCCGGCCGCCATCACCCTGATGGGTATATCAACCGACATGCGGAACCGCACGGCATTGCCAAGCAGGCCGCCCAAGGCGCGGCGAGGATCCTCGACCTTGGCTTTTCCATCACCTTCTGCATCGAGCCAGGTGCGATGCACACCGGTGATCGTGCCGGCGCCATCGGTGACGGCGGCGATGAGCGCGGGATAGCTGGTCATCCTCCCGGTGACGAGATCCCGGTAGTAGCACGATGGGTGATAGCGAAGTGCCACGTGCCCGGAGGCGCGCAGAATGCCACGCTGGCGAAGGTAATGGTCGGCAAGCGTGCCGAGAAGCGGCTCCGTTTTGCGGAAGAGCCGTCGTGCCCGCTCGGCAGCCGGTCTGGCGACCGGCGGATGGTCCCGAGCCCCATCCCTGCTGAACGACATAGGCTCAGGTTGGGGAAGGCTGAGAAAATGCCCGACTTCATCAGCGACGTCCCGGAAATCGATCAGCCCGCCGCTCTCGCGCACGAGATCGAGCAGGTCACCATGCTGGCCGGTCGCCGCGTCGGTCCATTTGCCGGTGCGCGGGCCGGTCAGTTGGACATAGAGCGATCGCCCCACGTTGTTTGCGACATCACCGACAATCCAGTAATTGCCAGCCCGACGGCCGGCAGAGAGGTAATGACGGCAGACCGCCTCGGCATGTTGCGCGAGACGGCCCGCCAGTTCCGAGGCGGATAACATGGGCTGTCCCCTCACGATCGTCGTGCTCAAATTCACAGGAAACCCTTTCGAGAGCGAAGGACGGAGTCCAGCTTTTCAGAACTGCCGAGGTGAATTCCCGATGCGAATTCATCGCTGGAACACAAAACTGCTTGCATTATACTGATTATTTTGAATTAGTATAATCAACGGAGTTTGTGCCACTTCGTCCTTGTGGGTTGATTAGCCTCCAGCCAGGAAGCGAGAGACGAGGTGAGACAATTTTTGCTAAGCGAACAGACTTTCGATGAAACGTCCAGCGACTTCCAGCCGCTCCTCGCACGCGCTTATGAACAGAAGCTCAGGCCACACTGCCGATGTAGGGAGCCACCGGTTCCGATGTACATCGCCCGGGCCGACGGCCAATATCTTGTCAAGCGAATGCCGCTTTCAGGACGCGACCATGATCCAGCCTGCCCATCCTATGAGCCGCCCTACGAACTGTCAGGCCTCGGGCCTCTCATCGGAAATGCCATCCAACTCGATGCGACTACGGGTTCGGCGGTCCTGAAGCTCGATTTTTCGCTGTCGAAGCGAGGAAACCGGACGGTAGCGCCCGCGGCGAGCGAATCTTCCGAGACCGTCCGCAACGAACCGAACAAGCTGTCGCTGCGGGCGATGCTTCACTATCTCTGGGATGTCGGGGAACTGACGGAGTGGACGTCATTGTGGACGGGCAAACGGGGCTGGGGTCGGGTTCGAAGCAGCCTGGTCAATGCTGCGCGACAGATGATGGTGCGCGGCGGCCCGCTCAGCGATATCCTGTTCGTGCCGGAAGTGTTTCACCAGGAGGATAAGGAGGCGATCGCTGCCCGGCGGGCTACCGCACTTGCCGGCGCCCAGGCAACGGCATCAGGACCGCGGCAGCTGATGATCGCAGTGGCCGAGGTCAAGGAGTTCGGTGCCGCGCGCGACGGAGAGAAGATTGTCGTCCGCCACCTGCCCTTCCCCTTTATGATCGAGCAACGAACATGGAAGCGTCTGAGCGACATATACGAAACCGAGCTCGAGCTATGGCGATCGAGCGACGAATTCCATCTCATCCTGATCGCGACGTTCGGAATTTCCAGAGCCGGGATCGCCACGGTCGAAGAAGTCGCAATGATGGTCGTAAACGAAAACTGGGTTCCGTTCGAAAGCCTTCACGAGCAGCGCCTGTTGGAAAGACTGTCGGGCTCAAGGCGCAAAAGCGTCAAAGGCCTGCGCTTCAACCTTTCCCGAGAGCAGCCGATCGTATCTGTGACGCTGCCGGGGCAACGCCCGCATCCGGCCGCCATGTTCATCGTGCCGGCGAGCGCCGACAGCGAGTACGAAGCCGCGCTGGAAGCGATGATCGAAGCCCGTCCGGAGATGACGCCATGGATTTGGCGCATCTCCGAGGGCGATATGCCTGCCCTGCCGTAACGAGCCTGCCGCACAGAGAAAATCGATGCATTTTGCAGGGCGCGCCGGCGGCAGCCCTTTAATCGTCAGGAAGCACTCTCCAGCAGTCGCTTCGCCTTGCCTTCGAGTTCCAGCCGCGTGTCCTGGTTAGTCTTGTCACGGGCCAACGCTGTGATCCCCTGGACGAAATCGAAAATCGATTCCGGCGGGCGGCCCTCTTCCGAGAGAACCGTCTCGATGATTTTGCCGGTCTCGCTCTTCGAGAACCCGCGCCGGCGCAGGAAGCTCTGGCGATCCTCGTCATTGCGGGCGACGATCCGCTCACGCGCGGCACGGATGCCGGCCACGAAGGGCGTCGGCGAGGAGTTGGCAAAGCTGGTCAATGCCGGCGCCGCTTCGTGAGCGAAGCGATCGGCTGCGAATTTCGAATGGCGGATACTGATCTCCTCGAAATTCTCCGAACCCCAGATATTGCGATTGGCGCAGACCGCTCGAAGATAGAAGGACGCAATGCCGAGGCTCTTCGATCCCACTTCGCTGTTCCAGGCGTAGAAGCCACGGAAGAAGAGATCCGGTTCGCCATTCGGCAGGCGTCCCACCTCGATCGGATGGGTGTCGTCGACGAGAAACAGGAAAACATCACGATCCGAAGCATAGAGCGTCGTCGTGTCCTTGGTTATGTCGACGAAGGGATTGTGCGTCATGCTTGTCCAGTCGAGGAGGCCCGGTACCTTCCAGATCGTGTCGCCGGTCCCATTGCCAGCGATCTTCATCACCGCCGACACCAGCTCGTGGTCCCAGATCCTGCCGTATTCGGGACCAGTCACCGCCCGCAGCTCGACGCGGCCGTCGTCCATCTCCAGCGTCTTCACCAGTTCGGCGCGATGGTTGAGCAGACCATGCTGAAGATTGATCGCGGCGAGTGGCGCCGGCAGCTGGCGCATATAGGTGGCGGGCGCCCCGACCAGGCTGCAGAGCTGACCATAGCTCCAGTGCGTCGGCGCGATCGGCTGTCGGTCGCCGGGAACGATGAGCTCGAGACGCTCGGCATTATTGCGGCTGGCCTCGACACGGATCGCCGAGCTTTCCACCGTGCGGGCGTGCGCGCGATCGGCACGCGACTTGACCGCATCGTAAAGTTCGCCGAGGGATAGGTAACGCTCGTCGTCCGGTCGCGAAAACCACTCCGACGAGACGCGGCCGATGCGCTCGCCGCGTGATATGTCGACTTTGAAGCCGGATGAGACCGGGCGGGTGTTCGAAATCATGGTATTCATGTGCTGTCTCCTGGAAAAGCCGAAGCCTGACGCGGTGGCCGGGCGTGGTTGCTGAAAGGCAGGGCCGGGCAGCGTCGCTCTGCCCAGCCCCTTCGTTGTGATCGTGAAATCTGGAGGCGACGGTGGCTCAGACGCTGCGGCGCCGGCGGGCCTGGCGGAGCGCCGCCATGCCCGCTTGAAATTCAGCCGTGCCTGTTTCATCCGCGAGGTCCATTACTGTCACGACCGTCAGGCAGGCGGCGTGGATCTCCTCATCAGTCACCGCATCAGGGGTCAGGCCGCCGAAATCGTGATCGACTTCGAGGATTGCGGCGATGGCGGCGCGCACCCGGTCCTCCCGTAAGACGGCCAGGACATGATGAGGTTTCGGAAGATCGACGGACCGGTGTGGATCGGGCGCGCCGGCGAGGATCGCCTCGCTTCTTGAAATTGCCCAGGGGGCTTTAGCCATCCAATCGCTCGACGTCGAGCGTCCCGCCTGAGCGTCACTGACCACGATCTTCAGGATGCCGAGGAGGATTTCGAAATGCCCGATTTTGCGCTCGGTCATCCCGCGAAACTGTGAAGGGACGGAAATCGCCGAACCGCGATAGGCGGCATCCGCTCCTTCCCAGATACCGGTGACATGGGTTTCGCCGGATGTTTCGTGATCGTTTCTGGCCTCGTCCCAGTCACCATCCTTGATGGCTGCATGGCATGCTGCTTCCGCGGTGTCAGCCGAATAAGTGCGCTTGCGCGAAATCGGCAGGTGATAGGTCGTTTCGATCGTGTAGTCGGGCATCTCTCTGCTCCTAAAACGCAGAAGCCCGGCATGTAGCTGGGCTTGATTGGGCGGAAGCAGAGCCTACTCGGCCGCTTCGAGATGTTCCTGCGGGGCGGACTCGTTCGGCTCCGCCGTCTCATCGGTTAGAAAGGCAGGAAGGACCGGAACTTCATCTTCGCTCGGAGCGTCGTCGCCGGTGCCTTCGGTGCCGTCATCCGCCGCTGTTTCGGCACTGATTGCCGACGCCTCGTCGACCGCCAGTCGTAGCGGCTCGGGAAGCCAGCCGCTGCCGCCAAGCAGGCGCTCCGCCTCACGCGCCATGTCGGCTTTCTTGAGGTGATCGATGAGCTGCGCCGATTGCTCGCCCTTCGCCTCACGCACGGCCTGCAGGATATGCGCCTTGGTGACCCTGCCGAGATAGGCGTCGACCGTCAGCGTCCAGCCGGCCCCAACCATGTCGAAGCCGATCGAGCGGGCGACCTGATCGGCGTGGGCGATCGCGCGCGTGCGCTTGTTCCACGGCTCGATGACCGCGTTCAGCGATAGCGATGCGCAATGGGCAAAGAGCGCCAGCCGGCTGACCTCGTCGAGCCCGAGCAAGAAGTTCCAGAGATCATCGGGCTTCTTCGGAAGATCCTGACCCCATGCCTCCTGCCGTTGTTCGATCTCTTTGGCCCAGACGGTATCGCCGAGCCCTTCGGTCTGGCTGAACCTGGCGCTCTGCAGCGTCAGTTCCAGGCACGTGTCCGAACCATAGAGATAGAAGGTCTTGAGCACGAACGCGTGCAGGACGGCGATGAAGGCGATGACCGGATCATTGGCGAGCGCATTGCGAAGCGCCACCGTGCGCGTTGCCGTCAGGTCAAGCATCAGCCGGTCGGAGAGCGGCCGCAGCGTGCCATCGTCCTCGCCCTGATCGCTGGCGACAGCCTTGCCATCGACCGATACAACCCCGACCGATGACGATGCGCTAGCGTCGCCGCCGACAGCGCCGCCCCTCTCCGCCGCATCATCACCGTTGGCTTCGATCCGCGGCTCATCTTCCGGGCGGACGAAGCCCCGTTCGATCTTCAGCGTGCCGTTGGCGGCAAGCGAGACGTAGGCGCCACCCCGTGCAACCTCTTCCGGATCGAAGACGTGAGGCCGATCGTTGAGCCGGTCGAGCTCATTGCCAAGCTCCTCGAGCCGTCCCTCGGTCTCCTCGGAATATGCCGGAGCTTCGGCATATTCCGCGTCGAGCTTGTCGTACTCAGCCTTCAGCGCATCATGCCGGGCGAGTTCCTCTTCGCTCATTTCCGCCTGCTTGCCGTAGAAGCGGCGAAGTCCCGAGGTATGGCCGTAGGAGAAGTCGAACGCCGGCTCGACCCACTTCCAGCCCTCTTCGGCTTGCAGGGCCTCCGCGTCGATGTTCAGCTTCATGATCGCGAGTTGTTCTAGCAGAGCAGGATCCTGCAGCCAGCCGCCGCTGTCCTGTTCGAAGAGATCCCGCATCACCACGCCGCCGGCGGCCTCGTAGGCCTCGACGCCGACATAGACGGCGCGGCGGTCGCCCGCCTGGATTGCCGTCTCGGTCAGGAGCCGTCGGATATAATAGGGTTCGCTGATCTGCTGGCGGGAGATCGTCTCCCACACCTGCTCCTGCCGGACATGGTCATTGGTGATGGAAAAGGCCATGACCTGCTCAAGCTTCATCTCGTCATCGGCATAAAGATCGAGCAGCCGCGGCGAAACCGACGTCAGCCTGAGGCGCTGCCTGACAGTTGCCACTGAGACGAAGAAGCGTGCGGCGATTTCCTCCTCGCCAAGTCCCTGCTCGCGCAGGGTCTGGAAAGCGCGGTACTGGTCGAGCGGGTGAAGGTCGGCGCGTTGGACATTCTCTGCGAGGGAGTCCTCGACCTCGGGAGTGTCGCCCCTGCTGACGACGCAGGGGATGCCGGTCGTCTTCGCAAGGCGTTTGCGTGAGACAAGCAGTTCAAGCGCGCGATAGCGCCGGCCGCCAGCGGGAATGCGATAGAAGCCGGTCTCGTTGCCTTTGGCATCGACTTCGGCGCGAACATTGAGACTGGTCAAGAGCCCGCGGCGAGCGATGTCCTCCGCCAGGTCGTCGATCGAGACACCGGCCTTGATCTTGCGGACGTTCTGCTGGCTCAAAACGAGTTTGTCGAAGGGAATGTCGCGCCCGACATTGAGCGTGATCTTCTGATTGGCCTGTGCCATATCGTTTCTCCATGACGAGCCGGCCGGAGCCTCTCTCCAGCCTCCTGACCCGTCACGAACCCCCTTCCCTCCTCTCCCTCTGCTGCGCCCTCGCCCTTTCCATCTCGCGCCCGCCGGCACGGCGGGTTCCAAAAAGAACAATGAAGAGTATCGGAGAAATCAGCATAGCGCCGCCGAAAGGCGGGATTTCGGGAATTCTCGACACGCTAAGGGCGGAAGAAGGGCAGCCGCAGGAGCCTCAGCATAGCGGCCGGTAGGAAGGCGGGACCGACTGCCCCCGCCCGTGCGTTCCGTTTTTGAGACGCCCCTGACGGAACCCAGCATTTGCCGCGCCGCTTGACCTCCTGCTTTTTCAGCATAGCTGCACTGCACAATAAATGTTTACCAAACGATCAAAATATGTGCATATTGGCGCCAGTTGATGCAGCTGATGGTTTTCCTCCCAGTGCCATCGCGTCAACTGTTCCCCTCTGGAGGTTATCGACCTTCACACCTTAAAGGGCCCTGGTTTTCCAGCGGCCCTATTTTTCTGCATGGGCGTTGGTGAGATGACCGCCTTGCATTGCACGATCACACCGAAAGCGGAGCGTCTTGCGGCAACCCAAGCTTCAAATGGCTGGTCGAGCTCATTGCTGCGCGCTCCTACGGCACCCAGAAATCGGAGATAAGATCGGAGAGTATTTCAGTTATTGCAGTTATGAGCGGCTTGCCCTATATACATGGTCAGAGGTGTCCGCCATGACCAGCCATGTTCTTCATTTTACCGAATTGTCGGATCGCGACCGCAAGGCCGTAGCGCCTATGCCAAAGCTGGCGGAGGGCGATCACCTGGAACTGCGGATTCGCCGCGAAGGTGGACAGCTTCAAACCCTTTCTCTCCCAGCCTCGGCTCTCGCGCCTGTCGAGGCACTCCTCGATCATCTGTTGCGCGGCGAGCGTGTTGCCGTGCTAACAGAAGATCAGGAATTGAGCCCGACCGACGCCTCCACCATCCTCGGCATCTCACGTCCTCTCGTGGTGCTGCGCATGGATCGCGGCGATCTGCCCTTCCGCTATGTCGGCAAGCACCGCCGAGCCAAGTTGAAGGATGTTCTCGCGCTCAAGGCCAAGCTCGACGCTCGCCAGAAAAGCCTCAACGCGCTGGCCGAGGACACAGAGGATCTGATCGTCAATCATGGCCTCTAAGCCGCCCGTCGCGGTCTATGATGCCTGCGTCCTCTACCCTTTCCATTTGCGTAATGTCTTAGTCCAGTGTGCTTTCGACGGTCTCGTCGACGCACGCTGGACCGACGATATCCACGCCGAGTGGATTCGTAATCTGGCCATCGGCTCCCCCGAGATACCCATCTCCACGTTTGGAAACGACCCGGGATCGGATGAAGGAAGTTTTACCCGATGCCGATGTCGGCAACCACCGAATTCTCATCCCCGACCTCTCTCTACCGGATCCCGATGATCGTCATGTTTTAGCTGCAGCCATCGCCGGAAAGGCTTCCGTGATCGTCACGTGGAATCTCAAGGATTTCCCGGGCGCGGACCTTCGGCCTCATGGCGTGACCTCAGCATCGCCGGACAATTTTCTGGTCGGCCTCCATTCCACCTTTTCGAGCGCATTGATCGACAGCATCAGGCGTGCTCGGTTGAATTTGCGCAAGACGGCGCCGGCGGTTCACGAGTTCATTGATGCACTGGACCACCAAGGGCTCCGCGCATTTTCAGCGATCCTGCGTGAGAAGGCAACACAATTGGACTGACGGTCGAGACCGCGAGGATTCTCCAAGCTTCCTGTACGCAATCCCTATCCTTAAGCCCGAATTGACGAGGAGCGGTCCAGGTCCGTCGCGGCGCCACGGAAGTAGATCTCACTCACCCGAAACCGTCCGTCGATCCGCTTGCATTGCACGATAACGTCAATGGCGATTTTCAGCATGTCGCGGATGTCATGCCGTTCGAGGTCACCGCCGCCTTCCGATTCCTTGACCAGCAACGTCAGCTGCTCGAAGGCAAGGCGAGCTGAGTCGGCATGGACCGTCGTGATCGAGCCTGGGTGGCCGGAGTTGACATTGCGGATGTAGTAGAAAGCCGTTCCGTCACGCAGCTCCTGCAGCAGGATGCGATCCGGCCGCATGCGCAGGCAGGATTCGAGCAGGTCCTTCGCGCCGATCCTCGCCAGGCCCTGGCCGCCCTTGGAATAAAACAGCCGGACGTGGTTCGTCTGCGGGATGACCAGTTCGGCCGTGTCCTCTATGGAAATAATGCGTTCGCTCGAGGGGATATGACGGATCAATGCCTTTGAGAGCGTCGTCTTGCCGGACCCCGTCGCGCCCGAGATGATGATATTCTTGCGCAGATAAACCGCCTCTCTGAGGAACGACTGATAGGCGCCCCTTCGATAGAGCTCCAGAAGCTTTCGGTCTGCAGGAGAGACGTCGATCTCCGTTCTGGCGACGTCGGCGAAAAGCCCTTTTTGGTCAAGCGCGTCGAGGCTCAACGAGACCGACGATGGCTTTCTGATGGTCAGGCTGACTGTTCCCTTCGTCGTTGCCGGCGGAATGACAATCTGAATGCGTTCGTCACCGGGCAGTGTTGCCGAAAGGATCGGCCGGGTTTCATCGATCGATTGGTTCGAATAGCTTGCGACGGCGCGTGCAAGGCGCATCAGCCTGTCGAATGACAGCTCGGGCAGCTCATAGGTCTGCCAGCCGGCCGTCCCCTCGGTAATCACTTGGCCCGGCCAGTTGACGATGATTTCGAACAGCGACTTGTCGCGCAGGAACGGCGACAGCGGTGAGAGAAGCTCGCGCACGACACCGGTGTCAGGTGCTTCTGTCATCGACTACCCTATTTCGAAACAAGCGCCGAAGCCGGCCTGAAGTCGCCAAGCACGGCGCGGTCATAGATCCGATTGCGCGGTTCAGTGACGCGAAGCCGATAGACGCCGGAGAAATCGAGATCGCGAGCGACGAAGATCGAAACGAGATCGCCCTGATGTTTCAGGAGGGTCGGCGGAATGTTGATCGATTGCTCGACGGCAATCGCCGCGGCCCGCTGGCCGGCGCTGGTCGTATTCTGGGCTTCGACACCGCTATCCTGCAATTGGCTGTTGGCGTAGGAGGTCGCGTCTCCGACGATCGACAGCAGGATGGCGCTGCCGAACCGCTCCCACCAATGCGTGTCGACATAACCGTCGATGCCGGCCCGACCGAGGGCGTCGGTTGCCGGCGACGCGAGCGTGATGATCACCCCTTTCGGCGTCTTCGCCCGGTTCCAGAGGACGAACAGCCGTTTCTGGCCGCGGCGAAGACCACCGCGATATTCACCGACAATCTGCGTGCCCTTCTCCATCAGCACGACGCGGCCATTATCGGAAAGGACGTCCCGATTGACGACGCAGCTGGTGAAGCCCGGCTGATCGGAGGAGAGTGCGGTCTCCAGAACACACGGGATCGACGTGCCCATGGCGACGATGAAATCGCGATTGCCGAGCGTGCCGGCGCGCGATCCCTGCAGTTGCGTCGGCGTCAGCATGCGGTTGAAGCGCTGGTCCTCGTTTTCGCCCTCGCCGCCAAGATTGCCGGCGGGGTTCGCTCCAAGCGGGAGATAGTTCAATTGAGCCTCGGGGCCAGCCTCCTCTTCCGGCCGGCGGGTTTGAGGTGACTTCTCACCGCCATAGGCCATGACCGGGGCGCGACGTGCCGCGTCGAGCAGCTTGTCGTCCCCAGCCAGCGCCTGTTCAGCGGCGACCGGCGTCGGAAGCTGTACTTCCGCCGCCGGCGTCACCGGCTGGACCGGCTCCTTGGCCGGCTCGAAATCCGCCGTCTGACGGATGACGACGCGCTCCGGCTGGACGCCGTCGGCCGGCTTGTCCTCGCCCCGCATCGACCAAAGTGCAAATGCGACGAAGGCAACGATCGCAAAAGCGACGACGCCGCGCTTCAGAATCGGATTGTTGTCGAGCCGCCGGCCGGTCGATATTGCGGCGCGCTCACCGGGAATCTCGGTTGTCTCTTCCTCGGCCATCACGCCTCCTATTGCGCCGCGTCGGGCGACGTTTTGACGAGGCGCTCGACCGATGGTGACGTCGTGTCGGTCTCGGGATTGATACCGGCACGATCATAGGCTTCGTTGAAGACGCAGAGGACGTCGTGGCCCCTGCGCAAAATGAACTTGCGGCTGATCGCGTGAACGAGCACGAGATTGCCGTCAACGGACTTCGGGACGAGGCTTTCTGTGCCGTCGGAATTTTCCATGTATATTGCCGGCATCTCCTGATTGCCGACGAAGGCGAAGGTGGTGAGCTTGCCGTTGTCATAGACCGCTTGCGGCTCGAGCGCCTGGGATCCTTGCGCCGAATAACGCCAGTTGCGCGGCCCATAGGCTTCGTGAAGGGCAAGCACGCGATCGGCTTGCCCTGCCTCAGCCGCTTGCGCCCTGGCGGCCGCCTCCTGCCGGTGCCGTTCCGACTCGTCGGCCGGATAGCGGTATTTCACGTAGAAATAGGTGTTCTGCCCCGCTTCGACGCTGCCGTCGCGCACGGTCAATTCCATCTGGTAACTGCGTGTCGAGCCGTCGCGGCGCGTCGTCACCACCGAGATATTCGTCACCGGCTGGTTTTCCCGAGGCTTAAGGAACAGGATGTTGCCGGCCGGCGCCACCTCCCAGGCGACGCTGTTGCCGAGCGCGACATGCGCGATCTCTTCGTCAGCAGCGAACTCAACCTGGACCGAGGAGCGCAAGGCGCCGACGACCTTCGTGATGTTGTAGGGCTGGTAATCCACGAAGCGGATGCGGCTGTCCTGCTGCGCGCCACGCGGGGTCTCCAGCGCGAGCGCAGTCGTGGAAAGGCCAGAGGTGAGAAGCAAGACAATGAGGAAACGCGGTTTCAATTGATCGCCTCCGGATCGGCGCGATACTCGCTGACGGCAAAGCCCAGCGGGTTGACCAGCCGGTCGGTCGAGGACATCGGCGCGTTGGCATAGGAGAAGGTGAGCGTCGCAACCCAATGCGTGGTGCGCACATCGTCCCCACGGGTGACGGTTCTGATATAGCGGACGGAGGCGACGTTGGCGTTGATCAGCGAGATCGAAACGATAATGACGCGCGAGGTCGCGCTACGGCCATAGAAATTCTGCGGAGAATCCGGATTGCTGCCTTTGTAGGCAGCAGCAAAGCGCATCTGCTCCGGCTGTGTCGACAGCAATGCCACCGTTCGGAAATTTTCCTCGGCCTCGCTCCAGACGTAACCTTCACGGGCGCGGACATATTTGGCCGCAAAATACTTCGTCACCGCCTCATCATAGGTGCCGGCGGTCGATGTCAGGGCGGAAACGACGTCGACGATGCCGGTCGAATTGTCGACGCGCACGACGAAAGGCTCGACGGTTTTGAGAGGCGTCAGCCCGGCGATCGCAAAGACCGAGACGGTCGCGACAATGCTGGCGCAACCGGCGACGAACCAGGCGACGCGGGCGGAACGCTCGATCTGGATCAACCGGTCCTGGTCGAACCGCCTGGCCTTATCGAAGTAGTCTTTGAGGCTATCGGCCGTCACCATGTCACCGGCCCTCGCATGGGCGATAGGAGCCGACGACATCGAAGTGCGCGAAAGCGGCCGGCACAACCGAAGCGTTTTCTTCCGCGTAGGAGGCGGCGTGGTTCACCGGCTCCATGGGAACAGCCGAGGTCGCTGGCGGCTTCGATTGTCCATCGCCTTGCCACTGCCACATCGAGCGGTTCAACGGCCGGCGCGAATAACCATCGCATTTGGGTAAAGGATGGGAGATCGAACCGCAGCCGACGAGGCCAACGGTCAGGAAAAGCGATAAGAGCATACGGATCATCAAGAACCAACCTGTCGAATTTCGATAAATGTCTGTGACCGTCATTCGGGCCGGCCGGGCGTGAGGCGCCGGCCGACGGAACGGGCGCCACGGCCGACCGCCCTGGCGGTATGGGATGTCGCCCAGGCGAGGGTGCTTTCGTGCGCATCACGGGCAACGCCGTATCCATAGGTGAGCGATGCCCCGCCGGCGGCGAGCGCCGAGGCGATGCTGGGCAGTTGATAGAAGACGTAGAGGGCGGCGAGGCAGATGGCGCAAAGCGCGATCGGGCGCATCAGAACATCACTGTAACCTTCGATCGCCGTAAAGGTCGTGTCGATGCAGGTGATCAGCAGCGAGCCGATCGCCACCACCAGCACCTGCAGGATGACGA
This sequence comes from Rhizobium sp. M1, assembly GCF_002531805.1. Lineage (NCBI taxonomy): Bacteria > Pseudomonadati > Pseudomonadota > Alphaproteobacteria > Hyphomicrobiales > Rhizobiaceae > Rhizobium > Rhizobium sp. M1. Next base: position 21,653 of record NZ_NWSW01000049.1, read on the forward strand.
AATTTGCAAGCTGGCCGATCCAGGATTCGGTGAAACGCCGGGTCGGCTGGAACATGGCGAGCGCGATGAAGATCGGACCAATCGCAAGCACGATGGCCAGCGCCAGCCGCGCATAGAGCGAGACGATATAGCCGATCGCCGCGACGATGAAGCTGGCGCCGATCACCATCATTCCGCCGATGCCGGTGACGATGTCGACCGGCCAGGAGGCGCGCGACCAGATCTCGTAGGCGCATTTCTGACCCTTATCCAGCAAGCTGTCGAAGGTCGAGGCGCTCGGCGCCGTGCCGGAGTTCAATGCCTGCGAAATCTCCTTCGGCAGGGTTTCGAAGAAGATGTTGGTGACATAGGTTTGATACTCGCCGGCATTCCTCACCAGCATCACGATGATGGCAAGCTTCATCGCCCGGAAGGCGAATTCGATGATCGGGTCCTGCACGGAGCCACGGAGCACGAGGTAGCCGTACAGCACGACATAGAGCGTGAGGGCCGCCGTCAGCGGGCCGCTGACCCAGCTGGCGATGTTCGAAGTCCCGGAGGAGATGAAGTTCTCGAGCGGTGTCTTGAACTGCCCGTCGACGAAGCTGAAGACCTGATACATCGCTCAGCCCCTGAGCGCCTTGCGCATGCGCTCCAGACGCAGCTTGCCGTCGGCAGTCTCGGCATTGCGGCAATTCGGCGTGTCGTGGAGTTCGCCGGGATTGCCGCGGCATTCCGCGATGATCGTTGCGAGAAGCGCATCGTCGGCGATCAACTCAGCGACCGTGTAAACCTTCTCGGTTTGTGGAAAGCAGGCCGATAGCAAAAGTGCGGCCCCACCAGCTAAAATCCATCTCATTTGAGGGTAGCTCCCATTGTGTCCATGCGCTTGCGCCAATCCTCGGCCTGGCGCTGTTCATCGACCTGGACCTGCGCCTGCTGAACCATCTGCAGGCCCTGCATGCGAAGGACGTCGGTCTGGAGGAAAGCCGTTTCGGCCTGCAGACGGGCCTGCAGATCGGCGATATCCTTGGCATCGGCCGCGCTCGATATCTGCTGACGGAGCTGATCGATGCCGTCGATGCGTTTGGTGGCGGCGTCGTAAATCTGCTGGCCGAGGCTCATCTGCCCGGCGTTCTGGTGCTGGATGCGCGAGAGCTCCTGGGCGTAGAAGTCGTCGGCGTCAGTGCGGTAGGTGGAATTGCCCTCAAGGAACTTTGAGGCTGAATTGCCGAAGGCGCCAGTCCCGGAGCCCTTGAACAATCCCTCGATGGCGTTGAAATCCTGCGGGAGCGCCTTGCGGATTAAAGGGTCGTTCAGGAGATTGGCGACATCGGCCATATTGGTGATCTTGTTCAGCGATCCGTAGAGCTGCTGGGCCTGCTGGAGCTGCTGGTTGAGGGTGTCGAGCTGGGATTTCAGCTGGGTGATGCCTTCGATCTGCTTGGCGATCGCAGATTGGTCGATCACAGGAATGCCCTGCCCGGCCGCCAACTCGGCCGATATCAGCAGAAGCGGCAAGGCAATCGCTACCCTTAGTCTATTTGTCCGCATCAGCTTGCCCTCCTTCTTTGCTGAAACAATGGAAGCCAATCCTCACGCCGGTCGCCGACCTCCGCCCGAATGGCATCGGCAAGTTCGACATTGACTGTCCGGCCGGAGAGGATGGCGAGCTCGTCGTCGAAGCCGTTAAGTTTCAGTTCGGCGACAACGCTATTGTGACCCTGCTTGACGATGAAGCGGCGGCTCTCGACCGGGATCTCGCGTGAGATGAGCTCGAATTCGCGCTCGGTCAGCTTGAAGCCGTTGACATAATCGGCGCGGTCGCCGCGTGGGTTGGACAGGAAGATCTGCGTGGGGCACTGCTCGATGATCGTATGCGCAATCGGCGAGACGATGGCGTCACGCGGGCTCTGTGTGGCAAATAGCATCAGACCGTTCTGCTTGCGGATCGTCTTCAGCTTGTTCTGGGCGAGATCGCGAAAGCCTTCGTCCTGCAGCGCCTTCCAGAATTCGTCGATGACGATAATGATACGCCGTCCGTCAATCAGCTGCTCGATCCGATAGAACAGGTAAGCCATCAACGGTGTGCGGATTTCCTCGTTGTCGAGGAAATCGGTCATGTCGTAGCCGATGAATTTTGCGCCGATGCCGATATCGTCGCTCTCATTGTCGAACACCCAGCCGAGCGGCCCTCCGTTCTCCCAACGCCTCAGCCTCGAGGCGATGCCTTCGGGGTCGGTATTGTTGAGAAAGGTGCGCAGGGCGCCGATGGAGCGACGCTCCACCGGCAGGTCCGCCACCCCGTCGACCGCCGAGGCGATGTCACGCAACTCGGTAGTCGATAGTTCGCCAGATCCGGATCGGGCCAGCTTGGCGATCCAGCCGGTGAGAAATACCTTGTTTTCCGCAGTGAACTCCAGTGCTTTCAACGGCGCGCAGCCGGTGGCGGCACCGTTTCTGAGCGGCAGATAGGTGCCACCGGCCGCGCGCACGAAGAGATCAGCGCCGCGATCCTTATCGAAGAAAACCATATGGGGATCATGCTTTTCGAGCTGCGAGAGCATGAAGTTCAACAGGACCGTCTTGCCCGCACCTGACGGCCCGCAGACGAAGGTGTTGCCGAGATCGCCGTGGTGGAAATTGAAATAAAACGGTGAGCCTGACGCGGTCTTCAGCATGGCCACCGCGGGCCCCCATTTGTTGCCGTCCTTCTGACCTGAGGGATAGGAATGGTAGGGGGACAGAGCAGCGAAGTTGCGCGATGTGACGGCGCCCGATCGGGCGCGATAGCGACGATTGCCGGGAAGTTGCGCCCACCAGGCAGCTTCCAGGCCGAGATCCTCGCGGGCGACGACGGCGCCGCCATTGGTCAGATAAGCGCGCGCCTTCGCCAGATTGTCGGTGAGCTCCTTGACCGAAGGAGCAAAAGCGGAAAGCGCGAGATGATGTTCGCCGAGGACAAAACGGTTCGATTCCAGATCGTCCATCGCCTCACTGAGCTCGCCGATCTGCGAGGCGGCCTTGTCGCCGGCGCTGACCATCTGGTTCTGCTTACGGCCCATGATCACACGCGCGTCGGCCTTAGCGGTGAAGGCGAAGGACTGCGTCAGGATGAGCTCGAATGGCGCAGTCAGAATGCCATCGAGCATGCCGGGACGCGTCGCCGCCGGATATTCCTTGAAACCGAACATTCCGGCATAGCGGCATGCAGCTTCATGGCGGATCTCGACGGTCTCGCGCCCGAAGATCACGCGGTCGGAATAGATCGCCGACGATATCGGCCCTTCCGTCAGCGGCACGGGCTCGCGCCGGCCGCCGACGATCTGATGAAGCACCTCGCTCGGCTGCGAAAAAACGATGCCATGCTGTTCATAGAGCGTCAGGACACGGGGCTCGAAGTGCCTCAAGCCCGCTGTGAGATCCGCGACCTTGTCGCGCAGGTGCTTCAGTGCAATCTCGTCTACCTCCATTCGCGCGCGACGTGCTTTTCGCAGCCGGTTGAGAAGGCTCGCGGCCCTTTGGGCGGGATCACGATCGGGATGCCAAACGAGGGTGACATAGAGATCGTTGCGGAACAGATCCTCGCGTACCATCCGCTCGCGATATTTGGCGTTCAGGCGATCGGAAAAGGAATTGGCGAATTGACCGTCGGGATAGGCATTGTCGCGCCGGCGGATGACATGCGTCCACAGCGACAGCCGCTCATCGGCGATGTTGCGATAGAGCGTGTTCAGACTGCGATGCAGGCTGTTGAGGTCAACAGCGTCGGCGGTCTCGAAGGAAATGCCATCGAGCGCGACCATCACCATCATCGCGCGGGAATCGAGAGCGATGATCGAATCGTCGACATGTCTGATATATGGAATGAAGGTCTCCGGCCCGCGTTCGCGGGAGCGCAGCGTCGCAAGACTAGGCAAGGCTGAAATCCCTTTCATCGTAGCGTCGCACCAGCTTCAGCGGCGACAGCGTCGCTCCGCCCCAGTAGAAGGCGTTTCGCGAGCGCCCGCGGGTTTCGATCCAGGCAATCAGGATCCGGAACATGTTGTGGTCGTGCTTGACGAGCGCCCGGAATACGACGTGTAAGACGACACCGACCAGCGCATAGGCGATCGACCCCGCTGTGATGTAGAGAATGGTCGTCAGCATGATGTTGACGCCCATCGCCTCCATCGTCACGCCTGCGATCATCGCCGGGCGAGTGCAGGCGAGGAACAGGATGTCTTCTTCGAGGCTGGGAGCGCTTGCCATGCGGGGTCAGCCTCCGACGATCGTGTTGACCAGTTCGGTGGCGCCGAAAATTCCGCCGATGCCGATGATCCAGAAGCCGGCGCGACGCAGATCCATGTAGCCGAACATCCAGGCGATGCAGATGATGATCACCGCGATCACCGCCAGCAGGCGGGCGATGTTGCCGGTCAGCATCGTGACGATGTTCTGCAGCACGGTTTCGACGCCGGCGGCCTGGGCAAAGGCCGGCTCGACCAGGCAGGTGGCAATCGCGACCGCCATGAGAGCGGAGGCAGCCATCGGGCGCAGTTGGGTCTTGGATATCATTCGTTAGGCTCCGATCGATCATTCTGAAAAACGAGAACCGAGGCGCGCCGCCCGGCACTGAAAACATCCCAGGGCAAAGCTTCGGCGGTTGTGGAATTTTGCGTTTGAAGCGGGCGCGCCGCCTGGTCTTCCCGATGCGCGCCTGGGTCGGCCTGACGGGACGCATCCCCGATCGTCAGCGAGGCAAGCCCGGGCAACAGCCGCTTTGCCTCATCGCGCACCTGGACGTCGTACCTGACCATCGCGCCGACGGAAGGATTGTCGCGGCCGTAATAGGATTGCAGCATCACCTTCTGTGCCTGCACCGCACTCGCGCCCTCGCGTAGTGCGAGGCGGTAATACCCGTCGAGAAGCTGTGCGGTGGCCTTGAGATTGAGGCACGGATCGAAGGCATCCGAGATTGACAGCTTCAGTTTCCGAAGCTCCTCGACGCCAAGACCGCCGAGACCGAGCTGAATGTCTTGGCCGTCGGCGATAAGAGACGTGGCAAGCTCGATCCCCTCCGCCTTGGTCGTCGGCTGCGCCGCCAGCGGAGGACCGCTGTTGATGCGAATGGCGAAGGGTTGAAACCGGCTCTCGAGACTGACGACGCCGGCCAGCGTCTCCACCTGAACCATCGGCGCGCAGCTCTGCGCCATATCCACGAAGGCCGCCATCGGTTAGTACCAGACTCGCTGCGTGCCGGCGCCATCGATCGTCACATCGACGTAGTGCGGCTGCGACCGGACATTGGGACGGACGATCGGATAGGCCATGCAACCAGTGCGGCCGTCCTCACGCTGCCACCGCGGCGATTGAACCGAATTGTTTTCGGCACGATAGCCGCTCCGCCCGCTGTGGCAAAAAGACTCGCTGACCCGCTGCAGCGATGTCGAGATGCAGGTCGCTTGTTCTCCACGCGGGCCATAGCTGCCTTCCAACCTGTATCCCGCGTCGCAATAGTAGGGCTCGTAGCCCGGTCGCGAGCTGCGAAAGCCGGCGCCGCTGCACGTCGGGAACGAATGACCCTCGGCAAGCTCCCGCCATAGTTTCTGGATCGGCGGCCGGCACGCGGCATACTGGGTCGCCCCTCCGGGATTCGAAAGGCAGAGGAGAACCTGGCATCCCCAATCATCGGCGCGCGCGTTGCTGCCTGAAATGAGATAGGGTGGTAATGTGCAACAAATCGCAAACAGGCCATTCAGCAGAAGGTTTTTCATGGGACGGACCCTCAGGCATCACAATGCAAGAGCGCGAACCGAGGACACTACCCGGTTAGCGTGTGAATATGCTGACTTATATAACACAGTTAAATGACATGGCAAGAGCGTTGAAGACGCAATGGCACAGCCTCGCCTTCTCAGGCCTCATCCTGCACGAAATCCTCGACCATCCGCTTGAGGATGAAACCCCGCAGGCTAGGCTGAAGCAGGTCGGCATGATGACCATCATCTACGGCATGAACCAGGCTCACCAGAAGCTAACCCTTTCCAGTATCATGGAAGTTACGGCTCTGACCCGCACAGGCGTCAAGGAGACGGTCGATCTTCTGGTGAAGCGAGGAATGTTGAACGAGACGATCGTGAAAAACTCGATGGGCCGTGGAACGGCACGTCAGTTCGGGATTTCGGAGGTGCTGCTGGCGAAATTGAGTTCTTTTGGAGCAAACCAAAGCGTCGATATAAAGTGATTATTTCTAGAAAGTAAAAGGCGAATCGCCTGGATCCAGGGCAGAATATCTCCATCGCAACGATGGCAGGTGCGAAGCTGCTCGGGCCGATAGGACAAACTTCACGAAGACCGAGAATGGGGCCGGGGCTAAATGTCGCCTGCCGACGGACTTATTGTCGTCAGGACCTTATGCTGTCTGCATTGCACGCAGACGATATTGTTCTGCGGCGCTGAACTTCGGTGCGGCCTTCACGGCAAGGACATTGAAGCAAGCCTATACAGTAAGGCAGATGATGGCGGCAGAGCTGCGGGAGAAGCGTCATCCGTCGAAAGGAGCCTCTTTGCATGACGCTGAAATCTCCGTTTTCACTGAGCCGCGCCTTGAAAGCGCAGAATAATTGCGGCGTCTCGTCGAGACGGTCGCACGTCAGAGCTGGCCTTCGGCAAAGCCAGCCAAGGCAAAGAAGAAGCATGCCCGGCCGCAGCTCATCGAGCGGATCAGTTTCGGCAGCAATCGCAGACGGCTCAAGATAAAGATCCATGTCCCGCCGCGGCTGGGCGCGCAATTCGCCGCTCGTCGTCGTGCTGCATGGCTGCCTGCAGACCCCGGAAAGTTTCGACGCTGGCAGCGGCTTCAGCGCGCTCGCCGACCGGCGGAGATTTGCGCTCCTCTATCCGCAGCAGAGCCGTAGCAACAATACCAATCTCTGCTTCAATTGGTTTCGCCCGAGCGCGGTGAGCTGATGTCGATAAAGCAGATGATCGACACGGCCATCTCCGACCACCAGCTTGACGGATCACGCATCTATATAGCCGGGCTTTCGGCAGGCGGCGGAATCGCCTGCGCGCTCGCGGCCACCTATCCGGAGATATTCGCTGGCGTCGCCATCTTCGCAGGCGTGGGGCGATCTGATTCGCTCGGCCTCGCCCGGCGCCACCGTCTGGCCGCCCGTGTCGATCTGGCAAGGCAGCGACGACCGCACCGTTAATCCCGCTAATGCGGAGGCAGTGCTATCGCAATGGCTCGACGTCACCGGTCTTGAAAGGAGCGCCGCGATCGCCCGGGCGATGCCCTGGGGCGCCGTGGAGCGATGGCGTGCCGCCGGGCGCGATCGGATCAGTTATTACCGGCTTGATGGCTTCGGCCACGGATTGCCAGTTGGCGAAGCCGGCCCGGCAAGCCTCAAGGCCGGGCGTGATCGCTTCGTGATGCCGGCAGGCGTATCGGCGCCACGCGAACTGATGAAGCTATGGGGGCTCTGAACGCGGGCGTATTCGACGATCATGCGGTCAGTGCCGGTGAGCTTTCCGTCGCTATAGACTGTTTCGTATCGCGGCAGTCGGTGGCAACGGTCGATCTGGAGCTCAAGGCCCTGCCTGCGGCCCTTAAACTCTCCACAACTCTCGTCGCGAGCCATCATTCTTCAAGGTCATGGTTCGGCTTTTGCGGACTCTCCCCATTCGGCCAAGCCCATATCCAAATCCTTGAGCTCGTTGAAGCGCTTAGAGGTGGCCAAAAATGTAGAAAGCGTCTTTGCCGGAATCTTGCCGGTTATTTTCACTCCGGTCTTTTGAACAATTGACCTGCGCGCACAGATCGGTCTCGAATGGTAATCCTGATGCAGGACAAGCTGAAAAGAATAGTTCCGGCCAGATTTACCGGAAGGGTTACAACTGGACCTTACATGCCTCGCGCCAACAGATCGACAATTTCCTGTCGACAACGACGCTGCTCGCCAAATTCGGCGCTGCGAATTATTTCGAAACCTATGATGTGTATCTGTTGGACAGTGATCAGAAATAAACCGCCTGACGATGAAGGAGGCGTCCGGCATGAACACAAGCTTAGGTGACCGCAGGGTACCCGCATCAGGCCGAGCGGGCTTGCGCGACTATATCTCCATTGCGCGGCTCGATCACAGCACGAAGCACGTCTTCATCATTCCCGGCCTCATCCTCGCCTATCTTCTGCGGGGGGTCAGAAACGACGACCTGACCTCCTCGATCCTGCTCGGACTTGTAGCCGCGCTCTGCATCGCATCCGCGAACTACTGCATTAACGAGTGGTTCGACCGCGAGTTTGACCGGCATCATCCGACGAAATCGCAGCGGTCAGCCGTGCAAAGCGCGATGAACAGTAGGCTGGTTCAACTGGAATGGGCCGTGCTGCTCACTGTCGGCCTCGGCTGCGCCATCCTCTCGAGCAAACTTCTGTTCTTTGTCGCCTGCCTGTTTGCGATTCAGGGAATCCTCTACAATCTCGATCCGATCAGAAGCAAGGACAAAGCCTATCTCGACGTCATCTCAGAATCGATCAATAATCCGATCCGCCTGGTGATCGGCTGGTCAATGATCGACCCAACGAGCCTGCCGCCAGGATCGATCATCCTGGCCTACTGGTTCGGCGGCGCGTTCCTTATGGCGGCCAAGCGCTTATCGGAATATGACGAGATTGTCGCCTCGCATGGCAAGGAGCTGCTGTCGCGCTACCGGGCGAGTTTCGCCCAGTATACGCAGGTCTCGCTGACCGCCTCCTGCATTGCCTATTCACTGTTTTCGATTGCCTTTCTGTCGGTCTTCCTGGTCAAGTATCGCATCGAGTACATGCTCGTCCTGCCTTTCGTCGTTGCCCTGTTCACAACCTATTTTGTGATGGCGACGAAACCGGGTTCTACGGCGCAGAAACCGGAAAAGCTGTTCCGAGAGCCTGGCCTGATCGCGATCGTCGCGGCCCTGGCGACGGCCTTCATCTTCACGACATTCATCGACATTCCGCTTCTGGTTACTCTGACCGAGCAGCACTACATCACCATCCAATGATCGCGAGGAATGTCGACTGGGGCAGTATCCACTTCGTCGTCTTCGACGTCGACGGAACGTTATACAACCAGCGCAGGCTGCGCCTTCGGATGGCCGGCGAATTGATTGCTGATGCGGTGGCAAGAGGTAGCCTGACCAATCTGCGCGTGCTGCACGCATACCGCTCACTGCGTGAAGCCATAGGCGAGGAGGAGGTTGATGATTTTCAGGCGAGCCTGATGGCTCGTATCGTCGCGCAAACCGGCGAGCCTGCCGAAAGGATAGAGGCGATCGTCAGCGAGTGGATCGGCCGCCGTCCGCTCGCCCATATCGCGTCCTGTCGGTATGATGGGCTGGCGGAATTATTTGCCGGCCTCAAACGGCAGAACAAGGCGATCGGGATCTATTCTGATTATCCTGCCGACGAGAAGCTGCAGAGGATGAACTTGTCGGCCGATTACATATTGGCCGCAAGCGATCCCGGCGTCGGCATCCAGAAACCTCATCCACGCGGCCTGCATATGCTGATGCAGCGCGCCGGCGTCGGGCCGGCGCAAACCGTTCTGATAGGAGACAGACCCGAGCGGGATGGCGATGCGGCGCGCCGCGCCGGTGTCCTGCCGCTCATTCGCTCCGACGGGCCGCGGGAGGACTGGCTGACCTTTTCGACCTATTCGGACCCTATATTCGCAGCGCTGTGGGCAGAGGAAGCGTCCAAATGATCTTGTCCAAGGCTATCCGCTATGTGTTCACCGGAGGTCTGGCTGCGTTCGTCGACCTGTCGGTGTTCCGTGGCCTGCTGGCGCTTGGCGCGCCCCTCGGCCTTTCGGCGACATCGAGCTGGCTGATCGCGGCCGCCGTCAATTATAGCGCCACCAGCCGCTATGTCTTCAATCAGGCAATAAGCCGCAAGCGCGCTTCACTGTTCCTGATCGGCGCGCTGCTCGGCCTGTCGATCAATGTCTCCGTGACGCTGATCCTCGTGCAACAGGTCGGGCTCTCGCCCTTGTGGGCAAAGCTTTTCGGCATCGGCACGGCCTTCGTCTTCAATTTCCTGATAAACCTTGTCTGGGTGTTCAGGTAGAGCCAGCCCGAGACGGCGCCATATCTTTCCATCCTTTGAAGGACGGTGCCCAGAATAAGAGAAAAAAGAGTTGCAGCTGGAGTAGTACACTACTATTGCATAGAATGCGCCCAAGATAGTCTCTGGGAGGGAAAAGGTCTCTTATGTTATCAAAAATTGAAATCGAGGCGGCGATTGAAGCCGCGCGACTCGAATCTCACGCAAACGTAGACCGATGTTTCGACGCTCTTCGAGAGAGGCTTTTGCCAGCACACAATCACGTCACGACCGGGGCCATAATCTACAAGGAACCTACCGAGGAGGATTGCCGAGACCCCCGAAACAAGTTCGGAAAGAACCTCAGCCCGGAGGGGGTGGAAGTGCTTTTTCGTTTGCTTGATGGCGGCGCGGGATACAACACCGCTAGCCGAAAAATGTCTGTAACACAAACGGCGGTCAAAAACCGAAAGAAGGACTGGGAAGCGGCAGGTGGATTAATGCGTGACCGACATTTCATCTCATATCTAGATAGAATCGCGTAGTACAACAATGTTCCGGAAAGGATCAGTTGCGATCCGCTGGTTAATTCACCCTTGAAAGATTATTGGCATCCACCGAACTTACACTACGGTGCCACATGGCGATCGTTGATTTTGAACCCGGCAAGCCGATTTTAGGCTCCCCCGTGGCGAGCGCATCCAAAGGCGAGGCCGCCTGCCCGCCAGCAGTCCTTTTCTTGCAAATTCCGAGGCAATCCGCCCCCTGATTCCGAAA